>CAJQKX010000321.1 GCA_905479025.1 uncultured Paraglaciecola sp. | reverse complement strand
TGCTCATGGCTTCCAAAACAGTTAAACCAAATCCCTCATTATCACTCAACGCTGCAACCAAAGACAGTGCACTAAATATTGTGGGTATTTGTTCAAATGGAAGCTCACCGGTGAAAGTGATCCTATCAGCCATATCAGCCTGTGCCGCCTTGGTTTTTAACTGCTCGTCAAACTCTTTGTTGCTTGGTGAAATTGCGCCAACAACCACACAATGGTAATCAGGATACTTATCAAACAGTTCAATGCAGGCTTCAACAAACAAGTGCACCCCTTTTTGTTGTCTGACGCGACCTAAAATTCCAATGCCATATTTACCTCCAAAGCCTAATTCAGCCCATGCTTGCTGTTTATCTTTAGCAGGTAAATAATCATTAACTTGCACGCCATGGGGGTTGACTAAGTTTGGGGGATCACATAAAAATCCCGCTGACCTTTTACTTACCGCAATCACAGCGTCCATTTTTCGGGTTAACCACACAGTTGATGCTGAACGTTTGCGCTGTGCGGCCGAACTAAACACTAGCTTAATTTTTGCTCTAAACAGGTATTTCAATAATATACCTTGGATCATTTCATCGACGCGGCGAGCATGAAAAATACGCCACTTGCCATTTCTGAGTTGTCTTCGACACATTTTTGCTGTTTGCCAAAAACTAATAGCTAAAGCTTGATCAGGTAAAAAATGTGGCCCCATGATGCGTAAGTTAATTAGCCCTTTTTGATAGGACATCACTTGCAGCATAGTGGATGTCACACCTGAAAAATTTGAATTGGAGTTACCAATAATTAATTCAATTTCGCCTGAGTGCGCTTCATTAGAAACGTGATTATTCATAGATGGAAATTACTCAATTTGTTGAAACACAAAACAGCTACTTGGACCTGCACTTCCCTAAGTAATATGTATACAATACACTCATCACTTCTGATTCAAAATTATAACATGGTTACTATTCAGCAAAAAATTATAAACTCACATGTCATTTTATTTGATAAAGAACATTTTCCTGAGCCTACCCCCCCAAACTTTACAGGGCAATACTGGCAGACACAAAATGCCATAACCGGCCAATCCAAAGGTCGTGGCATCACCTATTTTTTTCAACATGACAAAAGTGAATATGTTTTACGTCATTATCGCCGTGGCGGGTTGATTGGAAAAGTGCTGAGCGATCAATATCTGTACACAGGTCTTGAGCAATCCCGTGCATGGCAAGAATTTAGGCTACTGCAGCATATGCAAACACTGGGTTTGTCTTCTCCTAAACCGAGCGCAGCAATGGTCACTAAACACGGTTTCTACTATCAGGCCGATATTATTACAACAAGAATTCCTTATGCCCAAGACTTACATCACATTTTACTAGAAAAAAGCATTGCCGCAGATGTATACCAAAAAATAGGTCACACTATTGCCAAATTTCATAATCATCAAATTTATCATCACGATTTAAATATTCATAATATTATGCTTGATGCCGAGTATGGCGTTTGGTTAATTGATTTTGATAAATGCGGAATTAAACAAGGTAATAATTGGAAGGAATCAAATATCGCGCGTCTAAAACGTTCGTTTGAAAAAGAAAAAAGATTACATAATATTCATTGGCAACTGCCTAATTGGAAAATCCTAATGACTGCCTATAACACAGCAGCAGTAGCTAATTAAGCCGATATTTAATCTCCGAAAACACCAATTTATCGGTTTTTGAATCAGCATCGTCCACTTTTCCATGCTCAATGCTTGCACCAAATTTGACTAACCAATTACCATAAGCTGCTTGATAAAAGCCGCTTAACCTGATCACTTCCTCACTCATATCACTTAATATCGGTGAAGGCGTGCCCTCATATTTATTGAGTATTAAGCGATTAAGTACCAGTTCGAAAAAATCGCCATTGTGATAGTTTTTATTGATACCTAGCGTGAGCATCTTCGAATCACTATCAAAACTACTACCGATAGCACGGCCATATCGACGATAGCCTGATTGATAAATCTCATACTCATAGTAACATTTTTTTTCATTAGTACCGACATGGGAGCAAGCAACATTGGTATCACTAGACTCGATAAACACTTTATGACCCCAAAGGTAAGTTGATAAACCAATCAAATTTGCATTATCAGTTACACGATAATAATCAACCGCATCTTCACCAATACGTTGTCCATAAATGTTAAAAGGCCTATTGAACAACATCACGCTGTATTTGAAATCCAAGCCTGCAAGATGGTTACCTAGTTTGGAATCTAATGTATACTCACAAGTCGCCGCACCGTTTGCACATTGGGTTTGAAAGGTCACCACCCTTAACCAATCACTGATGGAATGAGGCTGCTCTTTACCGCCCCAAATTGCACTCCAAGACAACCCCAACTCTAAACCAGAAATTGGACTGAAATTAAAACGCGTCATCCATAGCTTTTTATCTGGCATGGCTCTTTGACTTTCTAATTGTCCAATTTGCACAGTCAGAAACCAAGGACCAAGATACCGCAACCACTTATTTTCAGAACGTATGGCTTGGGAGCGAGAAAAGCTTATAGAGGGAACAGGCCTAGCATTATTAGACATAATCAGACTGCTGGATTGTGCTGGCCCCCACCACTGGTTCAATGAACCCACCCGTAGATTCCAATCACCAAATTGATAAGCCAAAAAACTTTGGTCAAAGTGACTTCCCCCACCGCGTTCATAGTTAGTCGATATTTGCCCAGCCCAACGGCCAGCATAAAACTCTTTAATTACATTTAGTTTGACTTTTCCGGCCTGTACACTTTCCCCCCCCACAAACCTGCTGTCGTCTTTTGCGCCATAGAGGCTGATAACAGAATGACCCTTTTGTTTTTTATGGGTTTGTAGATAATGTTTCAATCGCTGCGCAGAGATGGCAGGAATACTCGGAAGAGTGTGTACCTGAAGTTTTTCTAACTGCTTTGCAATACCTTTCCAAGGAACAGGGTAACTGCTCACTGATGCATCTATCACCCCCCACTCCACTAACACTTGTAAGTCTTGGTGCAATTGTGGTTCAAGTGTACCAATCCAGGGAGAACACCACCCCTTAATTGACCAAAATAAACAAATATAAAAACAGTAAAAATGTCTCTGTCGAACTTTTAACAACATTATCCCCAATAAAATATCTTTTCGCCTTGGGCACTGCCCACGAATATAACCGACCTTTAAACACATTAACGGAATGACTCAGCGTATAAGTCATTCCGTTAATGCCGAACAGCGGCTTTTACTAATCTCTAACTAACCGATATCATACGGAATATATTGTACGAATGCTAAGAACAATGGGCTTGAGTTAAGGCTTTAATAGAACGTCAGTTTATTAATTAATAGGTGAACAGTGAGTAGAATCATAACATTTGGTACATATGATGTATTACACATCGGGCATATAAAATTGCTTAAGCGCGCAAGGTCACTAGGAAGCCACTTAATAGTAGGCGTATCCTCTGACGAGCTTAATAGAAATAAAAAAGGTCGAGAGCCTATTTATCCTCTAAAAAGTCGATTGGAAATCATCTCTTCTCTAAGGTTTGTTGACGATGTATTCGTGGAAGATTCAATGGACTTGAAAGCTGAATACATTACTTCAAAGAATGCAGATATTTTAGTTATGGGTGATGACTGGCAAGGCCGATTTGACCATTTAAAACATTATTGTCAGGTAGTATACTTACCTCGTACCCCTTCTATCTCCACAACTGAAGTCATTGAGATAATCAAGGAAACAATGTGAGGCACTATCTATTTTATGTAGCTCACAATTATGCCTTTGAAATATTACGTCCACTGCAACAAGAAATTCGCCGTCGCGGCCACGATGTGGCATGGTTTGTAGATGGTGACGAAATAAATTCTGATTATTTTGATCCAGATGAAAATATATTAGTCACAATAAAACAAGTAGTTAATTATAATCCTAGAGCTGTTTTCGTACCCGGAAACTTAGTGCCAGATTTTATTCCTGGTTTAAAAGTGCAAGTCTTTCATGGTTTTGAATGGAAGAAAAAAGGGCATTTTCGAGAGCGAGGGTGTTTTGACTTGTATTGCACCCAAGGTCCTTTTTTCACTCAACGATTCGAACAGATACGTGCAACTCATCCACATTTCACAGTAATAGAAACAGGTTGGCCGAAAACAGATACCTTATTTAATGCCACAGCATACGACTGGCTAAATAGACGTAATGTGAAAACAATACTTTATGCTCCTACTTTTTCACCGGCATTAACATCTGCAACGGCTTTATTTGATGACATTACTTTATTAGCTAAGACCCATCAGGATTGGCAGTGGATAATTAAGTTTCATCCAAAAATGGCAAAAAACCTAGTTCAACAATATCAAAACATAAGCTGTGACAACCTGCATGTAATTGAAACATCAGAGCTCGCTCCTATACTACAAGTAGCAGACGTGATCGTATCTGATACTTCGTCAATTATTACTGAATTTGGTTTACTCAACAAACCAATTGTTACTTTCAATAATAAAGAGCCAGAATCACATTTATTAAATATATCTGAGGCAAAAGATTTATTTTCGGCAATAGAACAAGCCTTAAAGGCAGACCCATCGCTGCTTAAAACAATCCAACATAATACTAATTTGATGCATCCTTATTTTGACGGCAATTCTTCAGCCAGGGTACTAGATGCCACTGAGAAAACAATCCAATCACCACCTAAAGAATTAAAAACCAAACCACGTAATTTATTGCGAAAACTTAAGATGCGAAAAAAACTCGACTATTGGAAAGTTTGATATACACCATAATACAAATAAATTAGTAAAATTCATCTCAATCGGGTTAGCCTAAAAGAAATCAAGTAATAAGGTCAATTATGCACAGAAAAGCGATATATCCGGGTACATTTGACCCTGTTACTAATGGTCATGCAGACCTAATTGAACGTGCAGCCAAAATGTTTAACGAAGTGATTGTCGGCGTAGCTTCTAACCCCAGCAAACAGCCTCTATTTAGCTTAGAAGAACGAGTCGAACTCATTAAACAAGTGACGGCACATTTGGATAATGTAGAAGTGATTGGTTTTAAAGGGTTACTGGCTGATTTTGCTGAGAACCAAGGAGCGAGTGTTCTCGTTCGTGGGCTTCGTGCTGTATCTGATTTTGAATATGAGTTTCAGCTAGCGAATATGAATAGAAGACTCAACCCTGATCTTGAGAGCGTATTTATGACACCCGCTGAAGAAAATTCCTTTATTTCATCCACCTTAGTCAAAGAAGTGGCTTTACACAGAGGTCGGGTAAACGAATTCTGTCACCCTGCAGTAATTGATGCGTTGCAACAAAAGCTACATAACAAATAGACCCGTTAAGGGGCTATTTACCAACGCTGAGGGCTCCCTCTTAGCGCTGACAGGTCCCACAGTAAAAAGTATTACGTTGCCCAATGTTTACTGATTTAATGGGCGACAGACACGCATCGCAATTTTCACCCGCACGACCATAAACCAGCAGTTGTTGTGAAAAATAGCCTGGTTGTCCATCTGCTTGCACAAAGTCTTTGAGGGTAGTGCCACCTTGTTCAATGGCGCTTGCCAAGACTTTTTTAATAATGTCCGCCAATTGCATATAACGTTTTTTAGTTACTTTACTGGCCTGCTTACGCGGATCAATACCTGCAATAAATAACGATTCATTGGCGTAAATGTTTCCTACTCCCACCACCACCTTATTGTCCATAATAAATTTCTTTACAGCGACAGATTTACTACGAGACAACTCATACAACCTGTTTCCATCAAAATTGTCAGTTAATGGCTCTGGACCCAGTGATGCCAATAAACTTAGTGTGGGTTCATTACAACCTTGCCATAAACAAGATCCAAACCTTCGCGCATCATTAAATCGCAAACACACACCATTTTGCATCACGATATCCAAATGATCATGCTTCTTCACTTCTGTATCGCAATCTACCACACACAGTTTGCCTGACATGCCCAAATGTAAAACAA
Source organism: uncultured Paraglaciecola sp. (assembly GCA_905479025.1). Next base: position 2,135 of record CAJQKX010000321.1, on the reverse strand, counting down.
TGCTGCCTTTACTGGTGTCTAATAACAAATACTTAGCGCGGCGACGGATTGAAGTGATAACTAAACCTTCGGCTTGGTGTATATCCATTGGAATAGGCCAGCGTAATTGACGTTTGCGCACAATGATTGTTTGAATAACTTGATTTTCAAGGTGAGGGCTAATACCCAACCGACTTACTTCGACTTCTGGTAATTCAGGCATGTTTTACTCTGATAGGGTTAACATTTGATAACTGGGGCTGATTAGCAGGTATATTTGTTTGTTTATTTTCACTAAGGTTTTATCCTCAAGTTGCATAAAATGATAGTCAATGGGCAATGCTTGCCCAGCAAACCAGAGTTGCACTGTTGATAAAGGCGACTGCCCATTAGAGTTTCCATCAAATAAGCTGATATTAGCATTGGTCCATTGTTCGACTAAGCTTACAAGCTCTTCATTACTATACTTTCTACCATATTTCCCAGAAGTTGTTCGCCAGCCTTGACCAATTCGTTCTACTTTTTCTTGTTCAAACGCCATAGTCGTGATGGTCATGTTAGGGGCCACAAGCGTAAGCAATGATGGAGCATTGCTGTCCCCATCACTTAAAAAAAGGCTGCTAAAATTGAATAACATGATCAGTATTAGCATACTGACAATGATGACATTATTCCAAGCGCGCTGTGATAGCTTGATCATGTGAAAATTAAAACCGAATAAAATAAGGTGTGAGGGATTATGACATAAGATGTAATTGCAAAAAACCCGACAAAAGCCGGGTTCTTCAGGAGACAAAAACAATAAATTTATTTGATTTTGGCTTCTTTAAACAAAACGTGCTGGCGAACTTTAGGATCAAACTTTTTGATCTCCATTTTGCCAGGCATATTACGTTTGTTTTTATCTGTAGTGTAATAAAAGCCTGTACCAGCACTAGACACTAATTTAATTTTTTCGCGCATAATCTGCTTCCTTAAACTTTAACACCGTTGGCACGCATATCAGACAATACTGTATCAATACCTTTTTTATCAATAATACGCATACCTTTAACAGATAAACGTAATTTCACGAAACGGTTTTCACTTTCAACCCAAAAACGGTGGGATTGAAGGTTCGGCAAAAAACGACGACGGGTCGAATTTTTTGCGTGAGAGCGATTATTACCTACCGCTGGACGCTTGCCTGTAACTTGACATACTTTGGCCATGGCCTTTGTCTCCAAACAATCTAAAAATTTAGCTCTGACTCATGTTTAATCGTAATCAATCTACGAGTCAGCTAACGCTATTAACAAGAGGGCGCATTTTATACAGTAAACTAGGGATGAGTTCAAGAATAATGTGTAGAAAAGCAACTCTTTCGTCGCTTGTCGGCATAATTACCTGTCTATGCTAAGTTTTTAGCCCAATTCTTGTTTTTTTCCCGTGATAACGAATACGTAAACACTTCACTTTTAAAGCAAAATATAACTAATTAAAAATACAAAATATCTAATTATTATCGATTGTCTAAAGCAAACCTCTTTGCGCAAGCGATACAGCTGTTCCATCTCCAATCACGAAGTGATCGAGCACTTTAATATCCATTAGGTTAAAGGCGGCAATAACACGTTTGGTGATACTTTTATCTGCCTGGCTTGGCTCTGCAATACCTGAAGGGTGATTATGGGCGAGGATCACCGCAGCGGCATTGTCGATTAATGCTTGTTGCACTAAAACTCGAGGATAAACTGATGCGCTATCAATTGTGCCATAAAACATAGGGCGATATTTTATGAGTCGATGTTGGCTGTCGAGTAGTAACATAGCAAATACTTCATGGGGTTGGTCTCTTAATTTGCCCATTAAATACGCTTGAGTTTGTTCTACGGAGCTAAAGGCATCGGTTTTAATCAAGGTTTCAGCCATAAAACGTTGGCTCATTTCTACGCTTGCTTGTAGTTGAGCAAATTTTGCCTGACCTAATCCTTTTATTTGACAAAAGTCATGTTCAGAAGCGCCAAGTAAGCGGCGTAAACTTCCAAATTCTGTAAGTAGCTTTCTAGCAAGATCAAGAGCACTATAACCTTTAATGCCGGTACGAAGAAATATGGCCAATAGTTCTGAATCGGAGAGTGTTGCGGCCCCTTTAAGTAATAGCTTTTCTCTGGGGC
>CAJQKX010000320.1 GCA_905479025.1 uncultured Paraglaciecola sp. | reverse complement strand
GATAAAACGAACTGCTAAGCAATCGTATTTACATTGAACAGATTAGGATGGGCCGCTTACTGCGGCAACGGCCGAGATGGGCGAGCCATGTCGGCCGTTAACTATTTTGTAGTTGACTTGCGGATCATTCAAAACTAAGCGCGGTATGATTTTAAGAAGGATGTTGCGAGAAAAACCACATAACCAAACGATTCGCAAAAAATAGAATAGCCCTCATGATCTTGGTTTTTTATTTGTTGCTCGCTCAGCAGTTTAGACTACCCTCAGATTGACGTCGGTTCAGTCACATCCGTTACACGGTAGCTTTAAAAAAGGGAAGACATCATCCGTCGGACTATATGCCAAATCGTTATTGTTTGCTGCGCACAATGTAGCTGACACTTGAAGCTCAGTTACACGCAAGGCAAAAACCATTTCTTTTCGAATTTCTGCCTCATCAATCGCTGTGTAAGATGCGCACTTACTCGAAATCCTGCTGCCTTTCCTCGAGGATTTCTTCCAGAACGCTAGGGCTGGCAAGGTCAAGCTGGTAGCCTTATGTAAGGATAATGTTTGCACAGTAGCTTCGCGCCTATATCCGAGAAGTTACCTGCCCTCCATCACCGGTAAGCAATATCTTCTTACTTTCATCAAATTGTCTCCTTTGGCTATCTCTGATTCCTATTCAATAAGATAGATCCCACTACAAAAGATCTGCAATAATCGAAAAAATCCTGCGTTAGGCTAAGTTTCCGCTTTAAAAAAATATAATTGACATCAGACCCAAATTTTATCTTAATACGCTGCGCTCTTTTCATTCACCTATTAGTGATATCGGTAAATTTGAGGTATGCAGTAAAAAATATCTTTCTCTAGCGCGCCACCTCAAGATCAGACCTAATGATGCTGGATGATATGCTTTTCGTTCTTGGGCAATATACCACTTCACAAAAATCTTCAAGAAAGTCAAATTTTCCTCGCCAATCATCGCCCATTACAAAAATATCAATATCGTGGTTTTTTATATCATTGATTTTCTGACACCAACTTTCCTCGGGAATCACCTGATCAACATATCTAATGGCCTCGAGAATTTTCTTCCTATCCTGAAAAGTTCCATAGCTCCTTTTGTTTTTTTCCGAATTAAAAGCATCCGTCGACAAACCAACTATCAAATAGTCGCCTAGACATCTAGCCTTGTCAAGAATATTAATGTGCCCAATATGCAAATAGTCAAAAGTCCCATAAGTTAAAACTCTAACTGTTTTCACATCCACCTCCAACTTCCAGAATCTCCCTAAACAAGAAGAAACCCTCACCCTTTAAAAAAAACGCTCGTACAGCGAAGCCGATGAATCTTTAATGTGCATTAATTTTGCGGCAGGATAAAAAACATCTTTGAACCCTAAGTAGGATTGCCATACTTCTCGATCTACCTGATCATCTAATATTATAGCCCCGCGCATGACATCTTTAAAATCAAAGTAGAGGCCGCCTCGATTAGAAACATAATTGATATAGTCCGGAACGAATAGAAATATTGGCCGACCCAAAAGCATATAGTCAAATACAATAGAGGAATAATCTGAAATTAAAACGTCGGCTACCAATAGATCATCAATGGGATCAATGGCTTTCGACAAAACAATATTTTTTTTCTTCTCAATCAACCTACTAGCATTACTTTGATCCTCGGCATGCAGCCTCAACACAAGCAAATCATCAAGGTTCGCATAGTTAACAAAAGATTCAATCACACACTGATAGATAACCTCAGCATCACCCGAATCTCTAAACGTAGGGGCGTACAAAAAAACAGCCTTAGAGTTGCCATATAAGTCAGCCCGAATCGAATCGCAAAAATCCGAATCCATCCCCTTATGATACAAAACATCAGTCCTCGGCTGGCCAAGTGGCAAAACCTCATTCTCGGAAAGCCCCATACAAGACTGCATATGCGGCCTAGATATTTCACTCGCGGCGATCAAAAAGTTATTTTTTTTATAAGGATTCTCGCCTTCATTAAGATTGAACCTGTGTCGATCCATGCTCGAATCGTAACCCATTTTTTTAAGTGGTATTCCATGCCATAAATTAACGACTATAACTTCTCTGGGCAACCTTCTACAAACGTCACCGAGCCCATGAGTAATAAAACAAACTTTTACCCGAGGAAGCAATATCTTTAGAAACAAACTATTAGCCATTACATTACGTCGAGGGCCAATTCGAGCCATAGGGCTAACGACCCAATAAACCAAAGCATTTTGTTTTTCGAAATACTCTAGCAAATACTTTGCATTATCGTGGTAGCCATACGGCGAGTTGAATAAATAAATATTTACTGGAAAAACGGCTCTAGCAATTTTGAAGTAAGCGCTAAATATTGTGTCTTTCAGTCTACGAAACATCTTTTTAAGCCTATTAGATGACTTACGAAGAAACAATGCCATAAGTTTTCAATTCACTTATCTTGACGGAAAGAATCAATTTCTCGCCTGTCAGTAACGGGTACGAGGCTTTATTAGTGAATAGGTTTTTTTTAAACCTTATTATCGAAAACCTCCCGTAAGAAAATAGTGTTTTTCTAGTATAACCATCAACCCACGAGCCATTAAAATGATGTATGGCGTAGTTTTTTGAGTGGGCTGAAGGCGTACAAAAATAACCGCATGGATATATCTTTTCACTAAGGCTAAGGTCGGCTACCTTTAATCCATCGTAAGGCGCCCGAAGGTCGAATTGCTTTTCAAAGTATTCGGTGATTAGCTGCGTATTAGGCGTGATATTTAATCCACCGTCCGAGATGAACTCAGCAGTTTCATAGTACTGATATAAATCGGAAACGATTCGCTGATTTTTAACTGCCCCCATCAAAGCCGTCACAGGCGATACTTTGCCATTATATAATTCGTATCCGGTTACAAACTCTAGCTCTCTAAACTCGGCCATGTCCGCTGTAATCTCCAAGTCTGCATCAAAATAGAATCCTCCGTACTTTTTTAGTGCGTAAAGTCGGATATAATCTGAAACAAACGCCCATTTTTTTTGCTCAAACGCTTGCCAAGCGTATACATTGTCAATTTGGAAAAACGCCTCATTACCCCACTCAATAATTCGGTAATCAGGAAGATACTTCTTCCAACTTGCGATGCATTGCAGAACCAGTGCCGATTTTGGTTGGTCTCCGACCCAAACAAAATGAATCGTTTTGGGTATCATATGTAAATCCTTGCTCTCACTCTGAAAAATCCCTCTGGATCATTTTGGCGTATTGCCCTTGGGCGTGCATTAACTGAGCATGATTACCTCGCTCAATAATCTCACCTTTTTCTAGCACCAGAATATTATCCGCATGCTCGATGGTAGACAGCCTATGCGCAATAACAATAGTCGTCCGGTTTTTCATCACTCGATCAAGTGCGGCCTGTACCTTTACTTCCGACTCGTTATCTAGTGCCGATGTCGCCTCATCAAGAATAAGTATGGGCGAATTGCGCAACACGGCGCGCGCAATAGCTAGGCGCTGCCGCTGGCCACCAGAAAGTAACACGCCATTCTCTCCTACGAGGGTATTATAACCCTC
>CAJQKX010000319.1 GCA_905479025.1 uncultured Paraglaciecola sp. | reverse complement strand
TTTACCTATTTTCACTGTTGTGACGGGCTTGTTAGATGGCTTTAATCCATGTGCCATGTGGGTGTTGATGTTTCTGTTGTCAATGCTGGTCAATGTTAAAAGTCGTAAACGTATGGTCATCATAGCTGGTGCTTTTGTGTTGGTCAGCGGTGTTGTATATTTTGCTTTTATGGCTGCATGGTTAAATCTTTTTATCATTATTGGGATTTCCCGAAATGTTCAAATTTTGATTGCAACCGTTGCCATAGTGGTTGGTAGTATTAATCTGAAGGACTACTTCGCATTTAAAAAAGGGTTAAGTCTAGGAATACCTGAAACATCAAAGTCAGGTCTATATGTGAAAGTTCGTAATATTGTGCAGGCACAGAATATTACCGCAGCTCTTTTAGGGGTAGTGATGGTTGCTGTGTTGGTCAACCTTTTGGAGCTGATTTGTACTGCTGGATTACCGGCAATCTATACACAAGTGCTTACCTTACAAAAACTACAACCAATGGAATATTATGCCTATTTGCTGCTTTATAATTTGGCCTATATTTTTGATGATGCACTTATGGTCTCTGTTGTGGTGATTACATTACATAAATATAAGGTTTCTGAAAAACAAGGTCGATGGTTAAAACTGATAAGCGGTGGATTCATCATTGCTTTAGGTTTTATGTTGTTATTGATACCAGAATACCTGTTTTAAATGACTTATAGCTGTATTTTACGTCGACAGTTTATTTTAAAATCAGAATAGGATGTTATCCAGTCTAATTGTGAAACAACGAATACCGGTGACATTTTAGTCAGGCTCTCCCTTTTGTGATAAGCGTCATAGGCGAAGTACATAATTAATATTGATCATAATGTCCAAAAATCGTAAAAAGACTTTAAAAAAAACTGGCTACATATAAAAGATAACGGCATCAAATATACCTGTATAAGGTTAGTTAATAATACAGGTCGGTGTTTGATGAACATCAACATTTTTACATTAGAAACCAACAAAATAGTCATTTATTAAAAAAAACTATCTGTCTAAAAGGGTGGGATCTATGAATATAAGATTGAGTTTTAGTGCTTATTTACCAGCACAAATTGCTGCAATGGTTGATGAAATTGGCGTAAAAAAAGCAACAATGCCTATTTTACCTTTAGTGATGCTGGGGATGTTGGCAGGTTCGTTTATTGGTTTAGGTGCAATGTTGTATGTGTTAATTAAATCAGATAACACATTAAGTTTTGCCAGTATTCAGCTTTTAGGTGGACTGGCTTTTTGCTTGGGACTTATATTAGTGGTTGTGGCGGGGGCAGAATTGTTTACCGGTAATAACTTAATTGTGATGGCATGGGCGGATAACAAGATTTCATTGTACGGGTTGCTTAGAAATTGGACGGTAGTGTGTATCGCTAATTTGTTTGGCGCGGCCGGTATGGCAACCCTCGTTTTTTTATCGGGGCACGTACTTATGAATGACGGAGCGATAGCTGAACAGTATTTGAATATCGCAGCGACTAAAAGTGACTTAACAAACACTGAGGCTTTATTTCGCGGAATACTATGTAATATTTTGGTTTGTATGGCTGTATGGATGGCAATTGCTGGTAAAACAGTCACCGACAAAGTGGTGGCAATTATCTTTCCCATAACCGCATTTGTAGCAGCTGGATTTGAGCATAGTGTGGCAAATATGTATTTTTATCCAATGGCTCTGCTGATCCAACACTTTTCAATCCTAGATATACCTGGAAGTCTCATCACATTTATAGATTTTTTTCGAAATATTTTTTTTGTGATTATAGGTAACATCATCGGTGGTAGTATTTTTGTTGGATTGGTGTACCACATTATCTATCAGCGAAAATATTGAGTTAATGAATTTTTTAGAATAAATAGCATAAGTTTGATATCCGTCAAAATAAAATTCCAAATAGTAATTTTAATAGATGTTAAATATTTAATGGCTAGGCTGACTATTTATGAGTACAACTCAGGTTAACAGCATCTGTCCTTTTTGTGGGGTAGGATGTGGTATTGCACTCGTGGCGAGTGATAACAATATCATTGCTGTACAACCTCTTAGTAAGCATCCAGTTAGTCAAGGAAAGTTGTGCGCAAAAGGCTGGAACACGCCCTTTGGCATCAGTCGTCATGGTCGATTAACGCAACCTTTAATGAAAGTAGATGGCAAGTTTAAGGTTGTGAGCTGGCAACATGCTCTAAGTCATATAGCCAAAAGTCTTAAACAGTTCATCAAAGAAAGTGGCCCTCAAAGTGTCGGCCTTATCAGTAGTGCTAGAGCAACCAACGAAGATAACTATGCGGCGCAAAAATTTGCCAGAGCCGTATTAAAAACCAATAACATCGATCATTGTGCACGTATTTGTCACAGCCCCACAGTCGCCGGTCTCAAGAAGACCTTAGGGTCGGGTGCGATGACAAATAGCATTGATGATGTGGGCAAAGCCGATGTGATATTGGTAATTGGTGCCGACCCTACTGAAAACCACGCAATAATTGGTGGGCAGATCATGAAAGCCAAGCTGAGTGGGGCAAAACTTATTGTGGTTGATCCACGTCAAACACGCCTTGCCAAAGTGGCTGACATGCACCTGCAACTTAAGATTGGAACTAATATCGCACTATTAAACGGTTTGTTGAATATTATCTTTGACCACGGTTGGCAAAACGATGATTTTATTAAACGACGCTGTGAGGGGTATGACGCTCTCAAGGCTCATGTTGCAGATTATACTGTTGAAAAAGTATCTGAAATTACCGGTATAAAAGGCGCCGACTTAGTAAAGACGGCAAAATTATATAGTCAAGCAAATGCCGCATTTCTTGCTTACGGAATGGGCATAACCCAATTCGTCAGTGGTACAAATAATGTGATAGCTGTATCAAACCTTGCGCTTGTTTGCGGCCAAATTGGCCGCGAAGGAACAGGCATTAACCCGTTACGAGGACAAAATAACGTGCAAGGTGCATGCGACATGGGATGTTTACCTAATGTTTATCCTGATTATCAAAGCGCCATTGACAAACAGGTTAGAGAAAAATTTAGTCATGCATGGCAAACAGAAGTCGCACTTTTACCGGGTTTGACATCACTAGGAATGAGTCATCAGGCACGACATGGTAACTTTAGAGGATTACTTATATTTGGTGAAGATCCAGTGGTGACTGACCCTGACCGCAATAAAGTCGCCCAGGGAATGCGGGCAATGGACTTGTTGGTGGTGATTGAACTATCGATGACAGAAACTGCTAAAATGGCGGACATCGTATTGCCTGCTGCTAGTTTTGCTGAAAAACAAGGCACATTTACTAACTGCGAACGCCGAGTTCAGTTGATCCACAAGGCCGTTGCACCTCCTGGTGAGGCGAAAATTGATTGGCAGATATTGAGCGAACTGGCAAACAAAATGGGGATGTCTGAATTAATGAATTGGCAAACAAGTGAGCAAGTTTTTGATGAAATGTGTCAATTAACCGACTCATTTAGCAGCATGTCATATCCTCGTTTAAAACAAAATAATGGCCTGCAATGGCCCTGTAACAAAGAATTTCCAGATGGTAGTCGTTGTTTACACACAACAACTTTTCCTATAGGTAAAGGTAAACTTATTCCTGTGGAATATGAATTGACCGATGAAATACCTAGTACCGATTATCCATATTGGTTTACCACCATGCGCTTGCACTTTCATTATGGTTGCGGCTCTATGACCCGAAAATCACCATTGTTAGAGCGCGAGACTCCGATTGGACTATTGTTTATTCATCCACAGGATGCATTGGACCTAGGATTGAAAAATCATCAAGGGGTGACTGTTTCTTCAAGACGTGGTTGTGTCGAAACAAGGATTGAGATCAGTCACCAAGTGAGTCCAGGTTTGTTGAGTATGCCTTATCATTTTAAAGAAGCCCCTTCCAATTTTTTGACTAATGATGCAATGGATCCGATAACAGAAATGCCAGAACTTAAAGTCTGTGCTGTCAATATCATTCCATTACCTGAAAACCAAACGCCACGCTCGTCTGTATTAAGCGATGTGGGGAGTAGTTATGACTGAAGCAAATAATATGGCTAATAAGTTATTAATTAATGACTTAGATGTTTTGAAACATCATATTGCTAAGTTTTATTCGGTAGTGCAGATCCAAAAAGATGTTAATGGTCAGGAACTGTGGACAGAGCAACTTGGTGATAAACTTGACCCTTTATTTGGTCATAATCATTTACCTTTAACTTCTCCAAAAGGTTTTTTGTTTGCTGAAAAAGAAGTTCTCTACAAATTTGATGGCGAAACCTTCGAGACCATATTGCCTCGAGTTCATCCAAAAGTTCTGTTCGGTGTTCAGGCCTGTGATTTAAGTGCTATCGCCTACCAAGATAAGTTTTTTGAGCACGACCCCTATTATCAAAAAAGACGTGAGCATATTCTTCTTGTTGGGATCGATTGTGAGTCACCGTGTGCAAACGGGTTTTGTGTTCAAGTCGATGCTGGTCCACACGTTAAAGATAATACAGCCGATTTGGTGTTGAGCCGTTTAAGTGTTGATGAAACTAATGAATCCTCTGAATGGCTAGTGATTGCCCAGACTGAAAAAGGTATTAACAGCATTAAAGGTATGATGTTAGATAAGGCCGATAACAAGCATCTAAAAAGGCGCAGAGAATTGTTTGAAAAAGTACGTTCTGAGTTTGTTGATTATAGCTATATCAGTAACGCTATTGAGTATATAAACGACAATTCAGTTCCAGCACAACTTTGGGAAGAATTAAGTGTGCGATGTATGGGGTGCTCTGGTTGTACCAATCTTTGTCCTACCTGCTCTTGTTACAGTACCTATGAAGTGGTTGAAAAAAA
>CAJQKX010000318.1 GCA_905479025.1 uncultured Paraglaciecola sp. | reverse complement strand
CAACAGGATAGATGGAAGTAGCCCCACCACCAAGCCCAATTGCACCCTGAGGGGTATCAGTCCGTGGGGGGTTGTATTTTGGCGCAGTTAATCGCGCCCTCGGATCAAGTGCCATAAGAAAAGGAAGGCCAGGCCAGAACCCAAGCGATGCTACCCAGTACTCTGATGAAGAATGCAGGCGCACAAGGTGATTCACGTCTGTCAGCCCATTTTCACGTACAATCAGTTCTGGATCGGGTAGCTTATCGGCAATCTTAGTCCTATAGTCTTCAACGCACTCAGCACTCCATGGATCAAGGTACATTACTGGAATACTAAATAAACGACTACGTAATTCCAAGTTATCTGAAGGTCCCAGCAAACCAAATATAGATGTCATTTCTCGTATCAGATCATCATAGCCTATTTCTTCTGGCTCATAATGAACAAGAAGTGAGGCGAAGCATGGGGCACTTTCAACAACACCTTTTGTATTTGAGTTTTTTAAGGCACGAGCCATGCCTTGAGCTATAAAGTTCAACTCAAGGTTCATCTCATCTCCAAATACAGCCAGAATGTAGCGATCACCTCCAGGTGAATATTTTGGTATTTCGTAAATCATTCGCCCCCCTATTCGACGTCTGCTTGGATTATTTGTCCCAAAATAGTATGGTCATATCTTCAAGATCTGCTGTAAATGCCACTAGTTTGATTAATAGATTTTGCTATTTTATATTTTTAGATTTCAATTATTAGACTGTACCACCTCATTTAAAACTCTCCTGATTTGTTTGGCAAAGTTGCGGGCGTTTGGTGGGTCAGAATGGATGCAAATTGTTTGAAACGGAATATCAAGCAATGTCCCATCCGAAGCAGCTACTTGCGAAGTTCTTAAAGCTATTTTTATTCGCTCAACAGCTGCTTCAATATCCACTGCACTCTGAACCCTTGGAATTATTAGTCCTCCATCAGAGCTGTATTGAAGGTCAGCAAAAAATTCACCTATAAAAGGAATGCCGACTTTGTTAGCAGCAATCTCATGAGCCGTTCCCGCCATTCCAAACAAAGGCACGTTAAAAATTGCTGCAGCTTGAGCAATAGCTATAGCAAGATTTTCATCTTTAGCTGCCATTCCATAAATTATTCCATGAGGTTTCAAATGTGCCATTGGCAAGCCTTCAGCTCGCAGAAACCCACTAAGAGCTCCAAGTTGGTATACAAAGCATTCTCTCAGTTCAGCTGCTTTAAGTACCATAGCACGCCGGCCAAATCCCTCCTTGTCTGGCAATGATGGATGTGCACCGATGCCTTTTCCAAGTTCTGCCGCAAGTTTCACAGTACTTGCCATTGTTGAAGGGTCAGAAGCATGAAAACCACAGGCAATATTAGCAAAGTCCACAAAAGGCATAATTCCTTCATCATCACCAAAGGACCAATTTCCGAAACTTTCACCCATATCGCAATTTAAAGTAATCATAGACTCAATCTCCATACACCTGCATCATAACCGCAAGCAACATCTGTGCCAATTGAGAGCTAGACTTAAGATGACATTATATCCTTCTTTAGTCTTCTTTTATTATTTCATATCTTAACTTGCTTGCAAAACAAAATGTCCGTTAGACCAACCTACAACTTTACCCTTAGAAACTCTTATAAAGATCTAATTGGTCATAAAGCGATAATTATATCTTATTATGACAATTCGATTAAGAGATATAAGTAAAATAAATGTTAGGCCTGTGATAATTTGAATGGATGATCGTTTGTATCAAGCCATGCTTTCACCGAAACAGAGGCAAGAGCGATATCTTCAGCACCGCCCATGCCCGTATCGTTTAGACCACCTTTCACAACTGTCACTTCGACTTCACCAAAGGGCAACGACTTAGCAATTACATTTTTATCAACTTTATCTGGTTCTTGTACACCAATTTTAACCTCAATATGCATCTCAGAAGGGTGCTTATAGCTATAAAATAGCGTTATCGAACTATGTCTAATAGCATCTGAAATCGCTCTCAAAGATGCTTTTGTATAATCATGACCGTGTACATCTGCGCCCATACCGAGTTCAAGGATTAATGGTTTCATTCTGTTTTCTCCAAATCAAAAGATACTGTAATTATGGCATTTGCAATTATGGTCATTTGTCCCATCATTTTTGTATCTAAGCCTCCTAAGACGGCCTCAGCATGCACAGTGCCAGCGGGTGCCTCTGCCTTAACAACCTCAAGGTCAACACACTCAGGTTTTCCAACACCAACACGTATGTCGACAATCATTGCTTCCAAAGGGAACCCAAATGCGGCACCCATTGTCAGAAAATTCCGATGTAAAGCGTCATGTACTGCCAACGCAGCAGCTTTAGTGTAGTTCTGACCTTTTAGGTCTGTTCCCATGCCCATCTGGACAGCAAATTGAGTTTTGGCCATTAGATTATCACCTTAGTAGGGGTTAGAAGTTGTTGTAAATACATTATGATCGAAGAAGAAAAATGGCATTTTGTCAGAAATATCTTTAAACATTTAGCGGTCTTTCTATGATATAAATAGTTATGCTATATTAGTTTTTATGTGGAGCTCCTTTAAATTTCGCACAACCATTAGGCGCTCAAAATCTTCTGCAGCGTGGTAACTTGAACGCGTAAGTGGGCTTGCCGAAACCATAGAAAAACCCTTGCCTATTGCAACTTTTTCAAGC
>CAJQKX010000317.1 GCA_905479025.1 uncultured Paraglaciecola sp. | reverse complement strand
TTTACCAAGGGGTAATTTGATCACAAAGTTGTCTAATTTATCGGGAGTGACAACACAAATGCCATTGGGTTTATTTTCATCACTGGCGATTTTAGCAACAAACTTACATGGTGCCACGCCCGCGGAGGCAGTGAGTTGGGTCTCTTCGAAAATCACTCTTCTGATATCTTCAGCGATTAATGTGGCACTGCCTGAGAATAAGTCGCTGTCAGACACGTCTAAATATGCTTCGTCTAATGACAATGGTTCTATTTTGTCTGTGTACCTGCTGAATATTTCACGTATTTGTTGAGATATTTCGCTATATAAGGCCATTCTGCCAGGAGCCAATACCAACTCAGGACATAGCTTTAAGGCGTGGGCTGTTGCCATGGCAGAGCGCACTCCAAACTTTCTTGCTTGGTAGTTGCAGGTAGCTATCACACCACGCCTGTCAGAACTGCCGCCTATGGCTAGTGGCACATCTCGATATTCTGGATTGTCACGCATCTCAACGGCAGCGTAATAACAGTCCATATCAATGTGAATGATTTTGCGCAAAGAATATGCCCGACATAAAGACTGTATATATAGTCAGTATCTTGCAGGAATATTAGAATTTATCAATATAAAAAAACGCCAGACTAGCTGGCGTTTTGTGTATTGATATATTTGTTCACATATAATTACAGAATTTGGTCTTTTTTCCATTGATTCAGTTTGTTTTGTCTCGCTTGTTCCTTTTCCAAACGCATTTTTTTACGGTCGCATGGTTCCGGACAATCACAAGCTTTAGCAATCCCCAGGGCACCTAAACCGCCACAACTACCCGCAATGGTCTTCTGCTGGAATATGTAACCAACAGACATAGCTAGAACGACCACCAAAAAAAATAAAAATGCGAAAATAAAGGTACTCAAAACCAGACTCCAATAAAGCTTAATATGTTAATGATATTATTTTAATGAACAGTTACAAGCTGCTCAAATTTAGAACTAGTATACTCGGTAAAATTGTCTTTTTCTTTAGTAATCAACAACACTGCAATATTGAACGTTTCTGCTAGCGCTAATGCCTTATCTTTGCCCATAACATTAAGTGCTGTTGCCAAGCCGTCAGCCGTCATCGAGGATGGATGAACCACAGTGACAGATACTAAGTTGTGGCTAATGGGGTAACCGGTATTTGGATTGATAAGATGGGAATAACGCACACCATCTGACTCGTAATAGTTTCGATAATCGCCAGAGGTGGCCACCGCATTTGTTCCTATGCTAATAATCTTTTGAACTGCACGTTGCTCTGTTTCAGGTTTTTCAATTGCAATCTTCCATGGCGTACCTGAAGCTTTTACACCTGACAATCTCATTTCGCCGCCTATTTCCACAAGGTAGTTTGTAATTGCATGGGTACCTAAAAGTTCTGCCAACTGATCAACTGCATACCCCTTTGCGATGGTTGATAAATCCACATAAAGTGCCGGCTCAGCTTTACTGGCCCAAGACGGTCCTATTGTTAATTTGTCTATTCCAACTAGCTTTTTGGTCATATTGATAAGCGCTTCTGTGGGAATTTTTACCGGCTGGCTTTTTGGTCCAAATCCCCAAAGATTGACCAAAGGGCCTACTGTCACATCTAACATTCCCTCACTCATATCACTTAAACGCTTCGCTTCGTTTAAAACCTTGAGGGTTGTAGCCGACATAGGAAAAGGTTTAACACTGTTCCATTGATTGAATCGACTTAGTTCTGAATCTTGAATATAGGTCGACATCAATAGATTGATATCAATTAATGATTGCTCAATCTGTTGTGTTAATTCCAGCTTATCTACGGCATCTATAGATACAAATTTCACATTGTAGGTGGTACCCATTGTAGGGCCTGTTATATGTGTTTCTTGGTTTTTAGACGCTGAGCAGGCGTTTAAGATTATTGAAATGACAACAATCAAAAGTCTGGGGTTAAGAAGCATTAACATATTTTATTCTGTACCTATAAGAAAAGGGGCATATAGCCCCTTAAAGATTGATTACTTATTAAATGTCTTAAAGTTAACCGCCAAAGTCATCCAGCATAATATTTTCGTCCTCTACACCTAATTCTTTAAGCATATTGATCACGGCTGCGTTCATCATTGGTGGACCACACATATAGAATTCACAATCTTCAGGTGCTGGGTGGCTTTTTAAATAATTTTCCAACAGCACATTATGTATAAACCCTGTATCACCTTTCCAATTGTCTTCAGGTTGAGGATCCGATAAAGCAACATGCCACTTAAAGTTATCATTTTCTTTTTGTAACATATCAAAATCTTCTACGTAAAACATTTCACGCAAAGATCGTGCACCGTACCAAAATGTGATGGGACGCGTTGTGTTTAATCTACGAAGTTGATCAAAGATATGTGACCGCATGGGAGCCATTCCTGCACCGCCTCCAACAAACACCATTTCAGCCGCGCTCTGTTTGGCATAGAACTCCCCAAATGGGCCTGAAATGGTGGCTTTATCACCTTCTTTCAAACTCCAGATGTAAGATGACATTTTACCTGCGGGTAAAGCTAGGTTATTAGGTGGTGGCGAAGCAACTCGCACATTCAACATAATAATGCCTTCTTCTTCAGGGTAGTTAGCCATGGAATAGGCACGGATAGTCTCATCTTCAACTTTAGATTCAATATTGAAGAATCCAAATCGCTCCCAATCACCACGATACTCCTCAGGAATGTCGAAGTCTTTGTACTTAACATGGTGGGGTGGCGCTTCGATTTGGATATAACCTCCGGCCTTGAATGGCACACTTTCGCCATTAGGTATCTTCAATACAAGTTCTTTAATAAAGGTGGCTTTGTTGTCATTCGAGATAACTTCGCAGTCCCACTTTTTGATACCAAAAATTTCTTCTTCTAGCTCAATATCCATATTTTCTTTAATAGACACCTGACAGGACAAGCGAC
>CAJQKX010000316.1 GCA_905479025.1 uncultured Paraglaciecola sp. | reverse complement strand
GACAATACTATGTTGCAAGGGGCCTTAAATGTCCCGGTAATCGAAGATAAATTAGCCGTGCGCGGGGTTCTCTATCGCTTTGATAATAGCGGCTATATAACAAATGTTGCCGAGAGTCAGCCGTCTTCGAGTATCACCAATGCTGTCAGCATGGGAAGTAAAGCAGAGGATAGGGATGATGTAGGTAATGAGACTTATAAAGGCGTTCGCCTAACAGCCCTTTGGAAACCTACTGATAATTTTGATGTGACACTTGGGTATATTCAACAGGAAATTGAACAGGATGGAACGCCAGAAATTAATCTTGATTTAGAAGGAGATTATCAACAGCGCCGGGTAAACACTGGGCCGGAAGGCGTGAGCTATGAATCGCTGGAAAATGATATTGATATATCCAGTTTAACGCTAAATTATGATTTTGGTTGGAGTTCTATAACCAGTTCATCATCCTGGGTTGACTATGAGTCGGCTGTTGAAACTGACTTTAGTCATATTTTTGGCCCTTATTACTCGGACAGTACAAAAGTATTTGATTTTTTTATTCAGGAGGTACGACTGATTTCTCAGCTTGATGGCCGGTTACAATTTGTAGCAGGTTTATATTATGAGGACAAAGAAAATGAGTTTAAATTCCTCATTCCCTGGAGTGGCGATCCCGCGTTAGACACAGGGCCGCTACAAAATGTTGATACAGATCGTACGATTGAACAGCAGGCCTTTTTTGGAGAGTTATCTTACGACCTTAGTGATAAGCTTGTTGCAACAGTAGGGGGGCGTTATTTTGATTACGAGCGCACAAGAGTGGACACGGCAGATGTGGCTGGTATACGAAGGTTTACTAACCGGGAGACAGGGACAGAGGAAACAGGCCAGACATATAAAGCGAACCTTACTTACAACCCTAACGATGATATGTTGGTATATGCCCAATGGGCAGAGGGTTTCAGGTTGGGGAAAGGGCAGGCTGAAAATATACGCTGTACCGACTTGGGTATTGAAACACCCTCTAGCGTTGACTCAGATACATCTGAAAACTTCGAGATAGGGTTTAAATCGTCCTTAGTCGATAACAGTGTAATGTTTAACGCTGCTATTTATCGTATCAATTGGGATGATATCCCGATAAAGGTACAGCCCGAAGGGCGCTGCTCATACGATGATAATGCAGGGACTGCAAAATCAGAGGGTATAGAAATTGAACTCTTGGCGCGGTTAACAGAGAGTTTCCAGTTGGACCTTAGTGCGTCATATGGTGAAGCAACATTAACGGAAGATGCTCCAGCTGTAGGAGGGAGTAAAGGCGACGATTTACCAGGGTCAGCTGATTACAATGTTAATTTGGGGCTTGAATACAATTTTATTCTGGCTGGATACGACAGCTTTAGTCGTATTGATTATGCTTACTTGGGAGAGTACCACAATAGTTTTAATAGTGAAGGTCAAGCTGCTGGAGGGTTTGGTCAAATCAACTTTAAGGTCGGTGTTGAAATTGACAAGGTAGCTTTAGATCTATTCGTCAATAATTTAGCTGATGATGATGGCCTGACTTGGGTTGAATCTACTAACTTTAATCTAAGTGGTGTTAGTCGTGCTTATCGTATTCGCCCGCGCACAGTTGGCCTAAACCTTAGTTATTCATTCTAATTATTTCCATCTATATCTAACAGGCATTGAGTCTTCATGCCTGTTAGATAGTCCTTGCTGTAAAACAGTGGTTACCCATGGCTATACCCCTATCCAAAAAAAATGTGAGCGCGGAAGAAAGTGGAAATTATGAACTTCCAATGTCTTCCTATATCTGGTTTTCTGCACCACATATTGTAAGTTCTTGGCTTGTAGCTCCGCTGTATCTTATTCAAGGCATATACGCAAAATATTACGGTGTATCTTTAATCACTCTGGCATCAATTATTCTGGTCGCCCGCTTATTTGATGCGATAAGTGATCCAGTTATTGGCTACTGTTCAGATCGCTACTATCAGCGTAATCAAACCCGAAAGCCATTTATATTTTGGGGAGGATTGATGCTAATCGTTAGTAGTTACTTTTTATATGTGCCTAAAGTTTTTGTATCGGGGTCTCCAGGTGAGGGAGGGCATATAAATATATGGTATTTTTCAATTTGGTTTATGGTTTTTTATTTGTCCTATACGGTTATGGAAATTCCCCATACAGCGTGGGCAAGCGATATAACAAAAACATCTTCAGATAAGTCAAAAATTTATAGTGTTCGAGGAATCACAGGTTACCTTGGGTTGATTTTATTTTATGCTATTCCGTTACTGCCTTTTTTTGAGACAAACGATATCACGCCAGAAACACTTGAGTTTTCTGTCATTGCTGCAAGTGTGGCAATGATCCCTCTCATGCTACTTTGCATTAAAAATACACCTAGTCGTTCATATGGTTCCTTTGATGGAATAAGTGCTTCAATAGATGAGAATAGAAAAGTTTCTCTGAAACGTAATTTTAGAGTTGTAATTTCATCTGTTGTAGACAATAAACCAGCCCTGCTTTTCTTTGCTGCGTATCTTTTTGGCGGTTTAAGTGTTGGTATGTGGCAGGGGTTAATATTTTTATATGTTGATAGCTATTTAGGATTGGGTTCTCAGTTCGTAGAGATGTTTTTGGTGGCATTTTTTATAGGGTTGTTTGCTGTTCCTATATGGTGCAAGTTGAGTATTACTTTTGGTAAAAAACAAATTTTGGTGTGTGGTCTTGTTTTTCAAATATCAAGTTTTATTTTAACAGGTGCTCTCAGCCCAGACGAAGTGGATCTTTGGCAGTTGGTTGTTTTAAAAGTGGTTAATACTTTTGGTAACGCTTGTACCATGGCTATTGCCCCCGCAATGCTTTCGGAAATTGTCGATTATGGAATATGGAAGTTTCGTGAAGAAAATACGGCTACTTATTATTCTTTGCATGCCTTTATAACCAAGGTTAATGGAGGTGTCGGTGCAGCTTTGGGTTTGTTGATTGCAGGCTGGTATGGATTTGATGCAACGAGAACGGTGCAGAGCCTGGAGGGTGTGTCAGGCTTGATTTTGAGTATGGTGTGGCTACCAGTATTTTTTTCTACTGCGGCCTTGATACTAATAGTTTTAAATCCAATAAATTCGGCCCGCTATGCAATTGTACGTCGTAGTTTGGCACGACGATATTCCAGTGAAAAAAACTGATCACACCATGTATTGGGTTGTATTTAAAATTCAAAAACATTATTTATAAGGCTAGTAGAAATGGAAGAAGGTTTTGATGTTAAAGGTAAGAAAGAAATGATTGATATGAAAGCTAGATATCTTCGAGCAGAAAAATTAATGCAAGGGCCTTTTACAAAGAATGTGGCATTTAATGCTACATTGATACCGCATTGGATTAATAGTTCTGATTGCTTTTGGTACGAACGTGAGTTTAAGGACGGAAAAGAATTTCGGTTGATTGATGCGAGCAAAGGCTCTAATAAATCGGCGTTTGATCATGAGGTCTTAGCAGCACAGTTAAAGGAGTACTATGGTAAGGGTGTAGCATCAACTGATCTGCCGATCTTTGAGTTAGATTTTTCTGACGATATGGCCTCAGTGATATTTACAGCTTATGGTGAGCGGTGGAAATTTGATGGTTCGAAGATTTTAAGGTCGATTTCTGGTCAAGCTGACTCGGATCACTTGGTTTCCCCAGATGGTAAAAAGACTGCATTTGTAGAAAATCATAATATATGGATTTTGGACTTAGCTTCAGGAAAGAAATATGAGCTTACAAATGACGGGGAGTCTCACTACTCTTACGGCAGTACGCCTTCTTCTTGGGGAGTAAAACATGGGACGAAAATAGATGCAGTCTGGTCACCAGATTCATCATGCTTACTGACGTTACAGCTAGATATGCGGAAAGTAAAAACTCTACCGATTATTCACCATGCGCCCAGAAATGAAAATAAACGGCCTGTTGTTACTGGCATTGACCGAAGGGTGGCTTTTCCAGGAGATGAGTATATAGATGAGTATCGATTTTTAGCGATTAATGTTGAAACGGGCTATCAACAAGAAGTGGATTATCGGCGTTGCCCGGTTTTCCG
>CAJQKX010000315.1 GCA_905479025.1 uncultured Paraglaciecola sp. | reverse complement strand
TTTTGTATTTCAAACGTTCCTATCAGAGCTTCGTAAAAAGCCGCTAATACTTTCGTTTCTAGTGTTAAATATGGTCACTATTTGGTAAAGTTTATAGGTTATTAATCCCTTGATTGAAGGATGCCTATGCCCGGGTTACAGCGCATTATTCTTATTAATTGTCATCTACCTGGTTTTGTTGAACTTGATGTATCTGGCCACAGTAATATTTGTGGCACCAATGCCTCGGGTAAAACCACTTTGCAACGTTTGATCCCCGTCTTTTATGGTGAATTGCCAAGTAAAGTTGTGCCTAAAACACGTAAGAAATTCGATGACTTTTATTTGCCTCATGCTAATAGTTATCTCATCTATGAGTATCAAAGGGAAGACGAGCAGAACTGCCAAGTTGTGTTAACTCGTAAAGGGAGTGATGGGGTGCAGTATCGTTTTGTTGAAGCCCCTTATCATCAAGAACAAATTTTGGTGGATGTCGAACAAGGCAATGTACAAGCTATGTTGCCCGAGCAGTGGATTAAACAACTCAGGCAGCTTGCTATTGAATTTTCCCACAAAATACAAGCCACCAGTGAGTACCGCAGTATTATCCAAAACGATGCCAGTGTGGGGCGCACGGCTGGGCGTGAAAGTACTAAACTTAGGCTGTTAGCCAGTCGCTACAGTTTGGTGTCTAGTCAACATCGTATTCGGCATATGGAAAAGCTCGTGAGTGCGGTACATGCCAAAGAAGGCAAAATGGACACGTTGCGTACTATGCTAGCGGCTATCTTTGAAGAAGATGGGTTAGTTCAGCCTACTACCACAGTTAAAAATACTAAAGCCCGTGAGTGGATCACGCAGATGCGTCAGACGATGCGCTTGCAGACGATGCAGAACGAATATCAAAAAATTCAGGCCCAGACAGGAAAACTCAATACGACTGAAAATCAATTGTTGCAGCTTAAGCCGATATTAGAAAAAGACTTACAGTCACTGGCAACACAAAAAGCCGATGCTCAAGAGCAGCGTAATAAAATTAAAACCCAACAAAGCAGTGCCAAACAGTCCTTTGAGCAAGCAGAAGGCTTATTGAATAGCCGTGTCAGTGAAACGACTGAAAACTTGAAAGCTAAGTCGTCACGGTTAGATCATATCCAGCAAAAATATGAGAGTTATCAGGATTCTGATATTGATCAATTACAAAAAAACATGGATGCCTTGCCCCTTAAACGGGAAGAGTACGATCAAAAGTTAGAACAATATAATTTGCTCATAGACCAGCACAAAGATTTGCAGAGTCAGCTTGAACAGCAAAAGCTTAAGTTATCTGAATCTTTAGAGCGCTTGTCACGTAAAAACCAAGCTCAAGTAAAAACGATTAGCCAACAAAAAGAGACTGTGCGTAACACTCATCGCGATAAAGAAGTGGATTTGCGCAGTCAATTTGAACAACGCAAAGAGCACCAAACTAAAGAATTTGATCAGCAATTATTAGACAGTGAGCGCAGCATAGTGCGCGCTGAGCACCAAGCGAAACAAGCTTCGCCCACAGAGCAAGAAATAGAAAACGGAACACTGGCTGACAAACGACTAGAGCTTGCTCAGCAAGCATGGCAGCTCACTTCAGGTGCAAAAAAGCGGGCTGAGCATACCTATCAAGAGCTTAGAAATAAACGTGATGCAGCTGATAAAGTATTATATCAAGCAAGGCAAGCAACCCGACAAGCCAAAGAACGCTTACAACAATTACATAAACAACTTTCTCCTGAGCAAGACAGCCTTAGACAATTCCTCAGAGATAATAAACCTGGCTGGGAACAAAGCATAGGTAAGCTGATAGATGAACCCTTGCTTGAACGCAAAGATTTGTCACCACAACTTACAGCTGACAATAGCGCCGCTGACGATAACTGTTTATTAGGCGTTCAGTTAAATGTGGCTGTCATTGAAGCCCCTGATTATGCCCAAGATGAAACAGCCTTAACCTTGTTATTTGAGCAAACTAAAAAACACTTACTGGCGGCTGAAAAACAACAAAAACAAGCAGAGTCTGAACTAGACGAATGTTATCAAGAAGCTGAGTTACAGCGGGAAACGGTAGCTGAGCAAAATCGAGCGTTTGAACAAGCTCAACAAGAAACAACTTATGCCCAAAGTGCTAAACAACGTTTTGCCGATGAGTTAAAAGCTGCGTTAGAAAAACGTAAGAAACAAGCAAATCAAGCTCTACAACAATACCGTGATCAAAAACAACAAATTGTATCTCAAAAAATAAAGGCTATTAGCCTGTTAAAGTCTGATTTTGAAGAACAGCTCTTAGAGTTTAAGACCGGTTGGCAAGATGAACTGGCCATATTAGATGAAAAGATAGACGAACTTGAACGCCAAATTGAGCATAAACGGCAGCAAAACCGTGAACAG
The DNA here is from genome assembly GCA_905479025.1 of uncultured Paraglaciecola sp. The sequence continues at coordinate 4,111 of CAJQKX010000315.1, read as the reverse complement.
ATTAAACAACTAGAAGGTGCCTTTAATCAAGAGTTAGCTAATCAAGACATTGACCCCAATACTTTACGTGAGCTGAAGCAGCAAATTGAGGTGTTAAAAAGTACTATTCAAGCCGTGACAGTCAGGCGTGATGAGCTAAATGAATATAAAACTTTTATGCACACCGATTGGTTAAAACAGCGCCCAGAATTACTGGAACAAGAAGCCGAGTTAAAAGCACTCGCGCAACAACTGGACCAGCAGCAAGCCTCTTTGGGCAGTCAATATCAAGCAAAACGCACTGAATTATCTAAAGTGCTATTGGCCCTGGAAAAAAGTTTGGCTGGATTGATTGCTTTGATCACAGAAATTGAACCTATGGTGAGCCAGCTCAGCCACATTGTCTTTTCTTTTGAGCCGTCAGAAGCGCACAATATTAATCTTGGCGATCAGGCTGAACGCATTAATCGATGCACCGAAGCGCTAGAAAGCCGCAGCCGAGGTGAGAAAAAATTAAAAGAGTCGCTAACAGAATTTGAAGCAACCTTAGGTAAAGATGCTGGCAAAGACTTCCTCGACACTATGCTGCAAGCTTTTGGAAATTTAGATGAAGACGCCAATGTGCGTGAACGCTTGCCTATTTTGCAGCGTTTGCTGAGTATTTTAGAGTCTCGCCAGCGTCAAATTGTGGAGCAAGGGGAAACCATTGGAGGCGACTTAAACAAGTTTTTCACTGTATTTAGTGATATTAACCGTAAAATTGCCCAACAAAGTCAACGCCTAACCGATGAAGTTTCTGATGATTTGAGCTTGGACGGCATCGCCCGTTCTGAGGTGAAAATCATCTCTACTGTGGATGAACTTAATTTTTGGGCTCCATTGAAACGTTTCGCCCAGCAATATAATAAATGGAGCACGTCTGACAATTTTCTGCCAAGTGAAGCGTATTTAGATAATCTGGCAGATGTGGTTGAGGTATTACCCAACGACGCCAATTACAGTATCGAATCGCTGTTACGTTTAGAGTTACATCTAAATGAGGGTGGCTCTGATTTAGTGATTAAAAATGATAGGCAGTTACTTGAGTCGTCAAGTCACGGTATGGCATATTTGATTTTGTGTAAATTTTTATTGGCCTTTACCCGTTTATTGCGTAACCAAGCGAATATCCATATCCATTGGCCTATTGATGAAATTGGTACCTTGGCGTATCACAATGTAGAAAAGTTATTTACAGCCTGTGATGCTAATCACATTCATATTTTGGGGGCTTTCCCCAACCCCGAATCAGATGTGTTGATGTTGTTCAAACACCGGTATTTGATTAATAAACAGAAACAACACTTAGAAAAAATCGAACCAAAACTCAGCCGAATCACTGAACGTTTGCAACAGAAAAAAGTTTCAAATACTGAATCAGCAAAGGTAAACGTATGATAGAACATGGTCCATTATTAGAACGCTTACTGGAAGGTGAGTTTATTTGTGCAGTGACAGATGAACACAGCTTTCATAAATTGCAAATCGAAGCGCTGGTGAATGACTTAAACCATTTTTTAAGGCCGTTAAATAGACGTGTTGCCAAGAACGATGATGGTTCTGTGTTTTTTCTAGCCTATTGTGACTTAACCCAAGATGCTCGTCAGCATCTTAGCCATCAATTTGCCAGCACCGTGCAATCCTTATTGCCTATGTTGGAATGGATGCAGTTGGTGCAAGAAGCATTGGGACGTGATAGCGCGCTAAACGCAGGTGATACCATTAAGTTGCAGGACTTTGAGTCCAAAGTAGTGGACAACCATTCTCTTATCCATCGTTTAGCTCACCTTGCTCATGACAGAGTGTTTAAGTCCACCAGTGACAAGCCCGATATACAAATTAAACAAGTCTTTAAGCGGATCAAAGAGTTGGGTTATTTGTATCAGCCCCATAAAGACAGACAGTTTTATATTGTCACCGGTAAAGTTGAACAACTTATCGAATTAGTGCGTTTTATCAAAGACGAAGAAAACCTGCCTATCGAGGACGAAACACCAGAGCAAGAGGCTATGTTTTGAGTCAGGCTCCTAAGCAAAAAAGCTCAGCCCAAAGCAATCCGTTATTTGAATTAGGCAAAGACCGATTAGAACTTATTGGCAAACATGCTGATGCCCTAATGCAGGGCTATTTAGAAGGGCATGTAAACGAGTTAGCTTTTTCACAGCAAGCATTGCAAATACTGCTGGATAGCAGAGTATTGTTCTATCCTCAAGAGCAGTCTTTACGGTTACGCCCTATAGTCAACGAGTTGATTGCCAGCTTGACTCAAGATGAGCGAAAGCGGCAAATTAACACCGATGTAGGTGAGCACTTAGATCAAATCGACACGCGGGTGCAGTCATTGCAAGCGGCTAGGCAAAAAGGGGATTATGCTGCCAGTGAACAACATATGCAGCTGCTAACAGAGCGTATCAACGACATGACGGGGCAGTTTGGTGATGCCATTGAAAGTCTCTGGCACAGATTAAATACCGAGTTTGGTTTTGTGAGTAGCTTGGATGATAAAATTTTAGAAATTGAACTTGCCCAGCGACAACTAAGACGAATACTGGATGGCTTTGGCATTATCAATTTTGACGATCTTATCCAACTAGCGGGAAGTGATGGTGCACTGCGTAAGTTATTAGTGAGTCAGTTACAGGCGCGTATTTCAGAACATTCAGGCTCATTGTTAGAAGTACAAAAACGTCTTGTTCTTTTAATGGCGCGTTTCCGCCAGCAACAAGATAGAGCTTTGCTTATCAATCGCATGAGTGCCTTTTTACGCCAGCATCCTAATTTCCAAATCGGTGATTATCCCAATCGAAGCGAAGTCCCAGCGGTGATTAATCAGGCCCACGGTATCAGTCCCCAAGCCTTTATTGCTCTAGACAGGGCACAAGACAGTTATGCTCTAGCAGAGCTTGGCCGCGCGGTGCCCAGAGAGCCACAACAAGCCTCACAGTCAGAGAAACAAACCGAAGGTTTTGTTATGACTGTACAAATTTTAGTGGCCACACAGCAAAAGCAACTGGCAAAAGATGTAGAAGACTTTTTTATTCAGGTAATTGAAAGTCCACAAGCATTAAGTGGTGTCGATTATTTGGCCGAGCAGGCATTACCCTGGGAGCCAGAAATGTGGTTATTCCAAATTGTGGCCGAACATCAAGGTTTACCAGAGCACAATAAACACAGCTTTATACTTGAAAAAGACAGCGCACAGCAAAGTCGTTTTAATCAATTACATATTATTCAAGATGTGAAGGTTGGAATGCGTTTTTTTGATGATCATCAGGCTGCAGGTTAAGCCACCTTATGGCCGATGATCTCAGTTTAAAGGCAAAACGGTTACTGGCTGCACAACATAGCAAACTTTCACGTGATGATGCGGCAGTGGCAAACGCAAGTCGCATCTTGAATGAGATTTTAAATTGGTGTGATGATTTAGAGTTTCAACCGGGGAAATGGCTTAAGCCTAATAAAATATATCGGTTTGATAGAGAATATATAGCACAAATCAATCAAACATTATTAGATGAAGGTTACGGCAGTATTTTTGATAACTTTAACCAAGATAATCATAGAAGTGCGGCACAAAGAAACCCTAATGAAAAACAGGGAAAACGCAAACCGACTCATCACCTTATTCTTGCTGCGGTCACGGATAGGGTGGCTCTTGGTGCTATTAATCAATATTTTTATCTAAGCCAGCAGACCAATATAGAATTGGATGTTAGCCAGTTGAAATTAGAGACTTTTGAGTGTCTTGTGGTAGTGGAAAATCGTGATAGTTTTAATGACTGGTTTGAATTTAAACATTATGCCAGTTTAGCTAATCCACTGGTTATTTACCGTGGCGACAAACATCACTCCACTGCCTGCAAAACTTTACTACGGCGCTGGTTAAATACCCAAGGTCATAAACCTAGCATCTACTTTGGTGATTATGATTTAGCAGGGTTACGTATTGCGACTAGTGCCGGTTATTCTCATCTGTTGTTACCAGAATATACTTGGTTATCCCAACATATTATTAAGCCTCATTATCCTGATAATCAACACAAGTACCTAGCTAGATTAGAACGAGATTGCCCTACAGGTTGGCAGCTATTAC
>CAJQKX010000314.1 GCA_905479025.1 uncultured Paraglaciecola sp. | reverse complement strand
CAAACAAGTTTACGATAAAAATCAGCTGCGTCTTGGTGATGTGACACAACAATTTTTATTACAAGAATTTGCTCCTGCTGCTGTATTGGTGAATATAAAACATCAAATCGTACATTTTTCTGGCCCTACTTCACGTTACTTAGAACAGCCATCAGGATCTCCTTCTCAAGACTTACTGGTACTAGCAAAACATGAATTACGGGCAAAATTACGCCTCGCATTGCGCCAAGTCACCGAAGAAAACAAGCGAGTGGTGATTGACGACATACAAATGCTTAAGGAAAATGGACACCTTGGAGTAAAAGTGGTTCTTAGACCGATAAACGTCCCCCATAATAATGAACCTATGATACTGATCACCTTTGAAGAACAAGATGAAACTGACGTCACTCCAAAACAGCACAAGGACCAGCAATTACTACAACAACAAGGCTCGCGAAGCACTAACGACAGCTCGTTAATTGAACAAATGGAAGCAGAGTTACAAATCACACGTGAAATGTTACAAACTAATGTTGAAGAATGGGAATCCGCCAACGAAGAGTTACAAGCAGCAAACGAAGAGGTGATGTCGGCCAACGAAGAATTGCAGTCGAGTAATGAAGAGTTAGAAAGCTCCAAAGAAGAACTGCAATCCATGAATGAAGAACTGACCACAGTTAACAACCAATATAAGGACAAAGTAGAAGAACTGGCCAAGAGTAACGATGACCTAGACAATTTCCTCAGCAGTACTAATATTGCCACCTTGTTTGTTGACAATAACCTACGAATTGGTCGTTTTACTCCTGCGACTCAGGAACTATTAAATCTTATATCGACTGATATTGGACGACCAATAATCGACATCCGGCCCAAGTTTTTGGATCATGGTCTAATGGATGATATTAAGCGAGTTTTAAGCAATCTTGTTCCAGTGGAGTGTGAGATAAAAACTGAAAACGGGAGTTATTATCTACGCCGCATCCTGCCGTATCGCACGAATGATTACCGAATTGCCGGAGTGGTCATCACTTTTATCGATATCAGCCAACGAAAACGCTCAGAAGAAGACACCCTAAGATTAGCCACTATCATCCGCGACTCCAATGATGCTTTTACCTTGTGTGATCTGGACGGCAAAATTACTGCCTGGAATAATGGCGCGCAAAGAATGTATGGTTGGAGCGAACAACAAGCTTTAGGTATGAATCTACTTGACCTTATCCCCATGGATGAACAGAAAAATGCTAAGCAATTAATGCAAAGCATTATTAAAGGTGAGTATATTCAAAGTGCTGAGGCCAAGCGCATCGGTAAAGTCGGGCGTAAGATAAATGTATTACTTACCCTGACTCCTTTATTGGATCAAGCTGGCGTTGTGATTGCGATTGCCTCTACCGAAAAAGATATTAGTAGGCGCATAAATGCTGAAAATGAACTACGGGCAAGTGAAAGAAATTTTCGATCATTAGTAGAGTCGGCACCTGACGCCCTAGTGATTGTCAATGCTAGTGGCAAAATTGAAGTCGCCAATAGTCAGGCCGAAAAACTCTTTGGATATTCCAAACAAGAACTTATTGGCATGCTTATCGAACAATTAATGCCCTCAAGATTTGCTGAGAAGCATGTTCAGCATCGTAAAAGTTTCTTTACCCAACCAAAGTTTAGTGTGGTGGGCAACGGCATTAAACTGTTTGCTCTGACCAAAAGTGGTGAAGAAATACCCGTCGAAGTTGGCCTAAGCCCCATAGAAACCGATCATGGGAAAGTGGTAAGCGCTGCAATACGTGACATTAGGCAACGTCAAAGAAGCGATGAAGCCCTGCAGTTGGCAAAAACTACGGCTGAATCAGCTCTAGCAGCTAAATCTAGGTTTTTAGCTACTGCCAGTCATGATTTGCGCCAGCCTTTGCACTCACTGACGTTACTTAACAAAGCGTTATTTAAAAGTATTGATAAACCAGAAGCCAAAAAAATGCTGGGTATGCAAGGAGATTCATTGTTTGCGATGGCCCGCTTATTGAACTCGTTGTTGGACATTAGCAAACTTGAATCGGGTACAGTGGCAGCGCAGCCTAGTCATTTTGCGCTGCGCCCTATGCTCGAAAAACTTTGTGCTGGATTCGAAGTAGAAGCCTATGAAAAAGGTATAGGGTTAACACTCGAAGCAAACGATAATCATGTTGTGTACAGCGACCCAGGCCTTTTGAATCAGTTGCTGCAAAACTTGCTAGCCAATGCCATTCGTTATACCAAAGTGGGCAAAGTGACTATTGCCAGTAGTCAGAAGCATAATATAGTGAAAGTATCGATCAGCGACACGGGTATTGGTACTCCTGCAGAACAGCTTATCTACATATTCGATGAATTTCATCAGGTAAACAGAAACCCTCAGCAACATCATTGTGGTCTTGGTTTAGGTTTGTCAATTGTACAACGGATTGCCGATTTACTCGGTACCCAAGTAAATGTGACCTCAAAAGTCGGACGAGGCTCTACTTTTTCCATTAGTTTACCTTTGGGCAAGCCAACACTCGCCACTGTGTCTAAAAAAGAAACCAATACTCATCGCACTATAGAGAAAAACGTACAAATATTACTGGTTGACGATGATCCCGATGTACTCGAAG
>CAJQKX010000313.1 GCA_905479025.1 uncultured Paraglaciecola sp. | reverse complement strand
CTAGGTTTTGCCGAGTGGCCCACAATTTCATACGTTTTGCTATTTGCCTGGTGCCGATCCTATTTTTAAGCATACTTACAAATAATGCGGGTTCTTCAATAGATGCAAGCTGTGGCCTGATTTTTAGCCAGACAGCTAATGCTTCTATGGCAATCTTGCCAATTGGCAATAAACGTTCTTTATTGCCTTTTCCTATGACTCTTAGTTGTCTGTCAGGTTGAATGCTTCTGATATTAAGATTAGCTAATTCCGATAAACGTAAACCACAACTATACATAAGTTCCATCATGGCCTTATCTCGTATTGCCAGAGTGTCATTTTCTTTGATATCCAGTAATTGATGCATTTCATCAACATTCAGTTGTTTTGGTAATGGTTTAGCTTGTTTAGGTGCTTGAATTGATGATGCTGGGTTTTGTGTTAGTTGACCTTGCTGAACAAGATAGGCACAAAACCCTCTGATAGAAGATAAGCGTAAAGCAATGGAACGGGAACTTAGCCTACTTTTACGAGCATCGTTTAGAATATTGCGAACATCTGAGGTATTAAATGTTGACCAACACTCAAAATCAAGTTTCTTGAAAGCTGCATTTAACTGCCGGTGATAATTTTCTATCGAATTATTAGCTAAATTTTTTTCATACCTTAAATGTGAAAGGTATTTTTCTAACCAAGTATGTAAGCCTGGTCTCAACATTTTATTGGCTAAGCAGTCAGCATTTTAGGTAACAAAACACCCAAAAATTGCTGTAGTTGCGTGATCAATAAGGTATCCATATCTGGATTGAAGTGTCCCGGGTCTTTACTACCAATAGCCAAAATCCCAAGTTCACCTAAATCACCTATAAGCAATAAAGCAACCGAGTTAGCCTCCTGATCAGCAAATAATAGCCTGCGTTCATGATCACTTAAACGGCCAAAGAAAAATTTATGTCTTTTAAAGCGTTTTTCGATAAATAGGCGACGCTGAATCTCAGGTAAAGCATGGGCCCCTTTGAAAGGCTTTAAGATTACAGATGATAACTGGAGATTTTCTTGAATGACCTCTTCCAAAATAAATTTGAGATCATCAAGGTTGGTACACTTTAGAATGCGCAAGTTCAATTCTGTATAGACCCGATAAATGACTTCGTTTTGTTTGGCAATAAAGGTTAATTGATTAAGTTTTTGACTTAGACTCCTGACTTTTTTACGTAGCTTTTCACCTTGAAGCTCCACCAAAGAGACACTGCCTTTGTGAGCATGAGGAATAGTGATGTTCTCAATAAGTTGTGGGAATTTAGAGAAAAAATCAGGATTTTCAAGTAAATAAGCAGCAACTTGCTCGGCGTCAATTAGATTTTTAGATTCGTATGCAATCGTTGTATCCATTTTATTTTTGCGACTCTTTAATCAAAGGTTTATATATCCATCAAAAATATGCTCAGCGGCGCCTGTCATTTTTAATACATTATCATTACCTTGCCAACGTATTTTTAAACTGCCACCGCGCAAATCAACTCTAACATCTTTACTTAATCTATTTTGTAATTGACCTACAGCTACTGCTGCACAAGCTCCGCTGCCACAAGCTAATGTTTCACCTACACCTCTTTCAAAAACACGAAGCTTGATATGGTTGTGATTAATAATTTGCATAAAGCCAACGTTTGCACCTTCGCTAAAACGTTCGTGTTTTTCAAGCAAGGGACCCATTGTTTCAACATCGGCAGTTTCTACATCATCTACCAACAACACACAATGTGGATTACCCATAGAAACAACACCACAAAAAAAAGTGTGCTCCTGTGCTCTTAATATGTAAACTTTTTCACGTTTATTGGCTTTTACTGGCACCAAACTTGGTTCAAACTCAGGTACACCCATATTTACAGTAACTTGCCCATCTTTCTCAAGGTACAGAACCATACGACCCGCTTTAGTACTGACCACAATTTTATTGCGGTTGGTTAGGCCTTTCATTTTTACGAATCGAGCAAAACAGCGCGCGCCATTGCCACACTGAGAGACTTCAGATCCATCTGCGTTGAATATTCTGTAATGAAAATCTTGGTCTGGATCATAAGGGGGCTCAACCAATAAAAGTTGATCGAATCCTATACCAAAATTTCTGTCTGAAAGTTGTTGAATTTTTTCTTTAGAAAAAAACACGTTTTGCGTTACGTTATCAATAACAACAAAATCATTCCCCAGACCATGCATCTTTGAAAACTGGATTTGCATTGCGACTACTTAGCTAAAATTTTTTCAACACGCCAGAACAGATACGTGAATGATATTATGAAATAGTTATATCATTTCAGTGAAAGACTGACTATGCCTTTAACTTAATACAGGCTAAATAATCTCAATTTTTATTAAATTAATTTTTCAAAAAACAATATCTATGCTGGTATGTGCTCACCCTCAAATAATTGGGCTATTTTTTCTCGTTCTCTGACTAAATGCATCTTGTCACCGTCAATTAACACTTCTGCGGCCTTACATCGACTATTATAATTTGATGCCATAACAAAACCGTATGCACCAGCACTTCGAACTGCAAGGTAATCCTCGGGTGCGATAGTCAATTCACGATCTTTACCAAGAAAGTCGCCGGTTTCACAAATGGGGCCTACTACGTCATAAATGGCTTTGGTTCTTTGAAGACCTGCGTCTACAGGAATGATATTTTGCCATGCTGAATAAAGTGCTGGACGAATAAGATCATTCATTGCTGCATCAACTATAGCAAAATTTTTCTCCGCCCCTTGTTTTAGAAATTCGACTTTGGTCAACAAAACGCCTGCATTAGCCATGATTGCCCGGCCCGGCTCGAAGATAAGTAGTAGTTTTTCTCGGCCTTGTAAACGTTGGGAAATTGCTTGTGTATATTGGTCGGGGTGAGGCGGCTCTTCATCATTGTAAGTCACACCTAATCCACCGCCTACATCAAGGTGTTGTATATGTATTTGTTGTTCTGCTAGTTCGTCGATCAAAGCTAACAATATATCTAAGGCATCCACAAAGGGTGATAATTCAGTAAGTTGGGAACCAATGTGGCAATCAATGCCGACTACATTTAAAAACGGTAAGCTATTCGCATATTTATAAATTTCAACGGCCTGCTGGCGTTCGACCCCAAACTTGTTGTCTTTAAGGCCCGTAGAAATGTATGGATGGGTCTTAGCATCTACATCAGGGTTGACTCGAATAGAGATAGGCGCTTTTTTTCCTGCTTGTGCAGCGACTTCGTTGATACGAGTCAATTCACTGCGCGACTCTACATTAAAACACTTAATATTATGATGTAAGGCTAAAGCAATCTCATCATGAGTCTTACCTACCCCAGAAAACACTACTTTGCTGGGATCTCCACCAGCTTTGAGAACACGTGTTAGCTCACCACCAGAAACAATATCAAAGCCCGAACCTAGCTTGGCCATTACATTTAATACTGCCAAATTTGAATTCGCTTTGACGGCATAACAGATTAAATGTGGCTGACTTCCGGCTGCCCTATCAAAGGCATGCCAATGCCGTTCAATTGTGGCTTTTGAGTAAACATAACAAGGTGTACCGTAAATGTGAGCGACGGTTTCAAGGGCTACGTCTTCAGCAAATAGTTGTTCATTTTTATAGGCAAAGTAGTCCATATCAATTTTTTCCTTGTTCGCCAGACTCAGTTGATGGTTCTGAGTGAGGTGGGGTGTTGTTAGTGACAGGCTCTTCTGGTAAATATAAAGCTCGTTTTTGACCACAGGCAGTGAGTATGACTACTGCCAGTAAAGCTAAGCCAATTGGTTTTATTTTTATTCTTTTTACCATCACAACAACCTCGTTATTACATATATACGTTAATGATGTCATTACCGAGAATAAAAACAAGAGATGCTAGTCTTAGAATTGCTTATTTTATGCAATAAGAAATAACAAAGATAAAAAACTAGGTTAGCAGCCCTCACAACCTTATTTTATCCCAGCTAAATTGATTCTTTAGCTGGGATAGTAAATACATAAAGTTCAGTAGATATCTCACTTGACGCCATAATGCCCTCACCATCCATGGGTATTTATGTTGTGTCACTGTTTAGCCAGCATTCAATAACATCTAGTCTTAGGATTTCATGAACCTGCAAAGGCACAGCACAGACAGAATATAGGTATAGTCAACTGTCAAAATAGAGGATTTATTAACATGACTTCATTTAATGGTTGGCATTTACTTTCTGATAAGTGCTAAATATACATCGATGAAAAAATCTATCATCATTAAATACCCCATTGAAACAACGCTTTGTTGTGTTGTGTTAGAACTTCACTGTGCTTGGTATTTAGGAGCGTATTTAAAGACTATATAAATTCAGAGGCCCTTTTGCTAGGCCCTTGAGACCAAGTAAAACTACTTCTAAAAATTTTTACGCTGGATTTGCTGTTCACTAGCAGTATACTAAAACTTGATTCAGCTATATTTGGAACAAACATGGATTACAATACTTCTACTCTTTGTGATGTTTTTGCCGACAGTGTTGACGTGGTTGAACCCATGTTTGTGAGTTTTGGTGGCCGGGCCTCTTATGGTGGAGAAATTACCACTATAAAATGTTTTGAAGACAAGGGGGTAATTCTAAAAACGCTAGAGCAGTCAGGATTAGGAAAGATCCTTTTAATTGATGGTGGTGGCTCTATGCGCCGAGCGTTGATTGATTCTAGTGTTGCCCAGTTAGCCTGTGATAATGGTTGGGAAGGGATCGTTTGTTATGGCAGCGTACGTGAAGTAGATGAACTAGAAGAAATAAACATCGGCATTCATGCCATCGCTTCAATCCCTGTTAGTGCAGACGATCAAGATACGGGTGAAACGGATGTGGCAGTTAATTTTGGTGGCGTAACATTCTTACCAGAAGACCATTTGTATGCTGACACCACTGGAATCATATTATCTCCAGAGCCATTAGATCTTGAGTGAATTTTAAAATTAATTAATCAACTAAAAAGCTCTGTAAAAAGACGCTGCTATTCATTGAACAGCGGCGTTTTTAATTAATCTTGTTGTTGTGCTTGGTTTTTATTTTCCAACCAACACTGATACATTTGATATACCCGCTTTTTTCACTTCGTTTATCACTTCAGTTACATCACCGTGTTTTGCCTTTGGATGCGCCTGAACAGCTGCAGAATCTTGGTTATTCTCGGCCAAAAAGCTTTGAATATTGGCTTCAACGCGGCGAATATCTACCAGACGACCGTTTACAACTATAGAGCCGTCTTCATTCACCCGAATGGATAGTGATTTAACATTAGTCGGCGGTGGTGGCGTTTTAGAATCTTTGGGACGATTAACTTCTAGGCCTTTCTCTTTTACAAAAGAAGTGGTCACTATAAAGAAGATAAGCATGATGAACACTATGTCCAACATGGGAGTCATATCAATTGCAGCTTCGTCATCAGAACTGCCGTGCTTTTTTCTTTTCATCGGTATAAATCGCCAATTGGGTTAAAACAAGACTGCCTAGTATAAAGGCAGTTAAGCTTTAGAGCATCTATTAATTAACTTATAATCAACAAAACACTCAAGTTATAAGACATTTTTCTTACACATAGCCTGCCCCAAATGATAAAAATAATCCAGTAGGTTTTACAATTTGTTGCGCCTAGTAAACATTAAGTGCCGATCTTCACTTTACAGAGTTCAAGTCTAAGTCAAACTTTACAAGCAACGAAGTAGGCCAAATATGAAGTCGCTAAATGTTATTGAAAGTGGAATTTTAAATTTATAAATATATAGGTTTATGAATTATGTGGGGTTGCAGTGAAATATTGTCAGTCCCTTTTTACATGACTAACTGAGATATACCCAACGTCTGAAAATAGTCAAAGGCATCGCAGCAATCAGAAACAGGAATTAATTGAATATTATTGCTGACTTGTTGACACTAAATTTCAGCGCAAATAGCCATCATATTCAATGCATTACAAATATAGCGGTTACAACCGCTCTATGCCTTTTCGACTTTCAGCCCTCGCCCTAAGTGATAAAAATAATCTAATATGTTTTTAGAAATGGTTGTTCGGAGTTCTGCAACGGGATAAATCCCCATCTTTGCTTCAGGGCTTTGTTTAGTGCCTTGTACCAGAAATGCATTTTTGGTGGAATGATCTTGAATACAAGCTTCGAAGGCCCGAGCAACCATCTCTTGCGGGCGTGCGTAATAAAATATCTTCAGTAATTTATCTGCTTGAGCGCTGCGCTTAACATACTCATTCGGCTGGCTTTTATCTGCACCTAAAAATATTGCTTCGAAACACAGGCTAAGTTTCTTATTTAGTTGATGGGATATTTGTTTCTTGTCTTGTAACCAACACTGGGAAGCAAATTGTTTATGGGAAGCCTGAACAAATAATTTGTCACAAATATAATGGTCAAAAGCATGAAACCACTCATGGGCTAGGGCACCTCCCCCTGCATTTTTTGCTAACGCTAGCTTTTTGGTATTTGACTCATAGTGAGCACTGCTATGTTTTCTTCCGCCGCTGCCAAATGCTAATGAGAGGCTACCATTGAGAGATATCACTGCTTCTGGTACTTGTAAAATATCCATCAGATCGCACAAGGCATCAAAAAATAGGTTGGCCGCAATTTGTTGTTCTGCAGCAGTGACCCATTTTCCGATTGTGGCAGTGCGGAAGCCAAAGATTTTAACGATATCTTGAAAGCTAACATCGGCACCGTCTCGGTGAGAAGGGCCGTTACGATAGAAGGGTTTATGGATCCGAGAGTTTGGTATTTGCAAATTAAGTACTACAACGTTTTTATTTCAGCTAGTAATTGATGACACCAACCGTCGATACGTTCATCCGTTAGATCATATTGGTTTTCATCATCGAGGCTTAAACCAACAAAAAAGCTTTTGTCTTCTGTGAGCGCTTTTGATGCGATGAAGTCGTATCCTTGGTTAGGCCAGTAGCCAACGAAGTCACAACCTAATACGAGCAGTTCGTCATGCAACATGCCTACTGCATCTTGAAACCACTCTGCATAACCTAGCTGATCTCCTAAACCAAAAATAGCCACTGTCTTGTCTTCCAAGTGTAGTCCTTGGATGTCTTGCCAAGTAGATTCCCAGTCTTCTTGTAATTCCCCAAAATCCCACGTCGAAATGCCAAATAAAAGGATGTTGAACTCTTGTGTTTTAGATAGCGCGTGATCTTTAATATTAAATAATTCAACACAGGTATGACCTACTAAGTCGTGCAACTTAGCTTGAATTTTCTCAGCGGCCATTTCGGTATAACAAGTGGTTGAACCGTAAAAAAGGCCGATTTTTAATTCGCTATTAATCATGAAGTCCTATTTGGGATAGATGTATAGAAGCGATGTCATTGAATTCATACGCTGCAGTTGCATAATAAATGATTGAATGAATTAGGTCTTGTTCATTTGATAGAAAATGCACATTAAGAGTGTTCTGCATCATTCGAGAATGCTTCTTCTATTGTGATGACCGAATCACCAAGTGTTAAAAATGGTCAAATCTGTGAACAAGCATGAGTGAGCTGATTAAAATGAGCATCCATAACAATTTGCATAGCGTTCTTTTTATTGATTTCGATTAACAGCATGTCATTAACCTTGTGTAGCCATCTTACCTCTTCACTGGCTTTTTCAAGCATTTCTTCGATATTATGTTTGTTGTAAGCATCAATATACAGTGCTACTTGTGTCCTTGGCTTGGCTGCGACAGAAACCGTCTAGCTTATTAAGACTATCAACCAGGTTACTTTCACAATGTTCTCCTAAACCCATATCTGGTCATCTAAACAGCTGCATTATACAAATAAAATATCGTATCGCGGCTTTTTATGTAGGTGTTAAATATTTGGCTAACGGCTGGTTTGCTGGCGTCTTGTTGAGTGATGAAAAATAATCATCAAATGCGCCGAATTTTTTATTCCTTCGTGATTTTGTGTGGGTTAAACTTCATTAATTACATGATTCATGAACGTGAGATTAGGTTGTAAATGAGAACGAATGTGGGTTTTATTGTAGGGATTTGCAGTTTATTAATTAGCTGTGGCAAACCCCCTGAATTGGCACAAGTAGAGAAATTAGTACAAACAGAGCAAAAATTGCAAGTCAATGGCCATTGGATCATGGAACAAAACGGTCAAGTGATGCTCGATCCGCAGCCATCTGGCTTAGTGAAATGGCGTGATGGTTTGTTGACCTTGAGCGATCGCAGTGCCCATCCTTCACAACGGCTGCGCTTGCGGACTATCTCTCCAGATGATGCTTTGTTAAGCGGCCCTGATTTTCCAATGATTTTATCTGAAGAATTACAAGCAAGCTGTTTTGCCGCCTACATCAGTGATAATCCTGATCTCGAAGCGTTGGTTGTCGATCCTGATGATGATAAGGTATTTTATGTGGTCACAGAAGATGCGTCATACGCCGATCCTATGTCTGATGAT
>CAJQKX010000312.1 GCA_905479025.1 uncultured Paraglaciecola sp. | reverse complement strand
GTTTTTTAGTTTTGGTTGTCATGTTGTTTGGGTGGTTTAGAAATCAAATACATGAATCTATGAGTGGTTTATACAGTGCTCAGTTGGGGCGTTCATATCGTCAAGGTATGGCGTGGTTTATTTTTTCTGAAGTGATGTTTTTTGGCGCTTTTTTTGGCGCTCTGTTTTATGCCAGATTTATTTCAGTGCCTTGGTTAGGCGGTGCATCAAATAATGATATGACAGGCGAAGTGTTATGGCCTGCGTTTGAGGCAATATGGCCGCTGGTTACCACGCCCGGTGGTTTAACGACAGAAGCTATGCCTTGGACTGGTTTACCCTTGATTAATACATTTATACTGCTTACATCCTCGGTTACCTGTCACTATGCTCATGTTGCACTGGAACAAAACAATCGTGGAAAGCTTAAGCTTATGCTCGGTTTGACTGTGTTGCTAGGTGCCATCTTCATGGTGATGCAGGTCGAAGAATACATCCATGCATATTCAGAAATGAATCTGACTTTACAATCTGGTATTTATGGTAATACTTTTTTCTTGTTAACAGGATTTCACGGTTTTCACGTTACGCTAGGTGCAATAATTCTATTTATTATGTTATTGAGAATTATGAAAGGGCATTTTACGCCCAAAAATCACTTCGCATTTATGGCCGCTAGCTGGTATTGGCATTTTGTTGATGTAGTGTGGGTTATACTCTTTGCTGTTGTATATATTTTTTAGCAACATCATTTACTAAGTTGAAGAGCCACTGCAATGCGGCGGCTCTTTGCATTGGTTAGTGTGGTGAAGGATTAGGAACAATGAGTCCAGTTGCTACAGCGAGTAGCATCAAGCCAACGATAATGGCTGAAGTGAGAACTCTTCTGCCAATGAATTTACTCATAGGTGGACTATCAGGGTCGTCTTTGAGCATAATCATCATAGCTTTAAATAAATTGAACACCATAAATAATAGTAACCCACCGACAAGTATTTTGATTAACATCTATTCACTCCTAAAGATTTTTTGAGCTGTTATGTGGAACTTTTTATCACGTTTACCCTTTGTTGCTACCTTAATTACTTTTGTGTGTGTTGTCATTATGTTTGCTTTAGGTAATTGGCAATTACAAAGAGCAGAGCAAAAAACAACACGTTTATCAGCTATAGAGATTGCTACTAAAACGGCGAAAGTCGATTTACAACAGTTCTTATACAGCAATATAGATGAAATGCTGGATATGCCTGTAAATTTTGATGGGACCCCGGATGCAGTTCGTTATTTTTTATTGGACAATAAGATCCATAAAGGGCGAGTGGGATACCAAGTTTTGGTGCCCACACAAACATATGTAGGTACAGTAATTGTCAATTTTGGTTGGGTAGCCGCAACAAATAGCAGAGAAATATTGCCTAGTGTCAATATTGATGTTAAAAAATCTCGGTTTGCGGGCGTTATATCCCTGCCTTTGGATAATGCCATGGTCAAAGAAACGGCGTCGGTGGACGGTATTTGGCCAAAAGTAATACAGCAGACGGATCTAAAAGTTATTCAACAACACTATACTCAAGAAATATTACCTTTTGTGGTGTTATTAAATACGCAGGAAAGTTCAATTTTCATAAGAGATTGGCAACCTGTTGTAATGGCACCGGAAAAACACTTGGCCTATGCCGTACAGTGGTTTTTACTGGCACTTGCTGCGTTGGTAATATTTGTTATCGCCCAAAGAAATAAGTTAAAAAGGAACAAAAGTGAGTACCACTAAAAACAATAAATTAATGATGTTGCTTCTGGCTTCAATTTTTATACTTCCTGTATTACTGGCTAAACTTGCTTTAGATAATGATTGTTTAATCAAGCTGCAACAAACAAGGGGGAGCTACTTTCACCTATTGTTGATATGAGTTTATTGCAAACCACCGAACAGGTGCCTAAGTGGAAATTACTCTATGTTTTACCAGAAGTGTGTTCTGTTAAATGTGAGAACGCTTTATATAGTATTGCTCAAGTTCGCAGCGCGTTAGGTAAGGAAAGCGATCGTGCTGAAGTGGTTGTTATTACCCATGAGAAAAGTAATATTGCCCAGCTTGCGCAGCTTAAAGAAAAACAAAACATTCGCTTTTTAAATACCAACATAAAAAGTCTGCAACAAATGTTTAAAGAAACGAGTACAGATGCTATTTTTATTGCTGATACTTTGGGTAACATTATTTTACGTTTCCCATTACAAATTGATGAAAAGCAAGCAATATTAGATAGTCGTGATATTTTGTCGGATATGCGCAAGTTACTTAAACTTTCGCGTATCGGTTAGAGGATGCTGAAATGATGAAGAAGTTATTGCTGGTAAGTATTCTATTAGCTTTGGTGGTAATTGTACTTGGTGCATACGCTCGCCTCACTGATGCCGGATTAGGTTGTCCTGACTGGCCTGGTTGTTATGGTCATCTTAGTTTCTCTAAGACCACAGAAAATATAGAAATTGCCCAGCAAGCATTTCCTGAGCGCCCCTTTGAAGAGCACAAAGCTTGGAATGAAATGATTCACCGTTATTTTGCCAGCGCTTTGGGTTTTTTGATACTGGTGATTTTTATTAATAGTCTATTCAGCAAAGCTTATAACAAGCCTGTAAAGCTGCCTCTGTTTCTGTTGTGTTTAGTCTGTTTCCAAGGTGCTCTAGGTATGTGGACGGTGACACTGAATTTATTGCCTGCGGTGGTGATGGGGCACTTATTAGGTGGATTCACTGTATTATCTTGTCTATTTTTATTGTACTTAAGGTTGATCCCTTATCGAATTCTTGGCGGTGACGCTGTTCTGCGTCAATTTGGAAAATATACAATTTTAGGGATAGTTATTTTAACGGGGCAAATAGCTTTAGGTGGCTGGACGTCAGCTAATTATGCTGCACTAGCTTGCACTGAATTACCCATTTGTGAAGGTAATTGGTACGAGCGTTTAGATTTTACTGGTGCTTTTAGTATTCCAGAAGCAGAAAATTATGAGTTTGGTGTCCATGGCTATGCTGAACGTATGACTATGCATATTGTGCATAGAATAGGCGCGTTAATTACCTTTTTGTACTTATGTTGGTTAGGGATTAGGTTGTATGCTGCAGCACACTCAAGCTTAATTAAAAAGTTATCCATTCTAATGATATTAGTTTTGGGTGTTCAAATTGCTTTAGGTTTAAGCAATGTAGTTTACAGTTTACCTATTGCTGTTGCTGTGATGCATAATGCTGTAGCCGCGTGTTTGATGTTGGTGTTAGTAACCATTAGTTACACGTTGTATCGCAAAACTTAGGAGAATAAGGTGAGTAAGGTCGTAGCCGAAGGACAACCAAACAATCAATTTAATTTATGGGCTACTTGCCAAGATTATTATGAACTAACCAAACCAAAAGTCGTGTTGTTATTGTTATTAACCGCATTGGTTGGCATGTGTTTAGCCAGTGATAGTTGGATCAGTTGGCAAATTCTTGCTGCTGGATTAATAGGGATCGGTTTTTTGTCGTCTGCCGCCGCAGTGGTTAATCATGTTGTGGATAGAAAGATAGATGGCAAAATGGGTCGTACTGCAAATCGTCCAGTAGCTAAAGGTAAAGTGACTCCACAAAAAGCCCTGTTTTTTGCGGCTGTATTAACTATTGTTGGATATATGATCCTCGAATTGTGGGTTAATCGTTTAACTGCGGTGTTAACCCTTGCTGGGTTGTTTGGATATGCTGTGGTGTACACTATGTATTTAAAACGAGCGACACCACAAAATATTGTTATTGGTGGTTTAGCGGGTGCCATTCCTCCCCTGCTTGGATGGACTGCAGTGACGGGAGAAATTCACCCACATGCATTGTTATTGGTACTGATTGTGTTTATCTGGACACCACCACATTTTTGGGCTCTGGCAATTCATCGCGAAAAAGATTATGCCAGAGCACAAGTGCCTATGTTGCCTGTGACCCACGGTATCGAATTTACTAAAACGTCTATCTTGTTGTATACTGTTCTACTCTGTGTGGTGTGTTTACTGCCTTATTTAGTGGGTATGTCAGGCCTTATATATCTGATTGGTTCCACTTTATTAAATGCGGGTTTTTTATATTACGCATGGAAATTGAAATATACCTCCACCGAACAAACCGCTATGCAGACCTTTAAATTTTCTATCATTCATCTAATGATACTGTTTGTTGTGCTTTTGGTTGATCATTATATGTGGTTTTAGGTATGAGTAGACTAAAAGTAGGCCTGATTGCTTTTTTTGCACTTGTCATAGGAGTTGTAGTGGCATTAAACATTGCACCGCTGAGCGCAAACAATAAAACTCAGTATGTGAGTTTATACCCTCAGGCAAGAGCGTTATCTGACTTTCAGTTAGTAGATCAGAATAATCAATCCTTTACATCTGCAGAGTTAATAGGGCACTGGAGTCTGGTTTTTGTTGGTTATACATATTGCCCTGATATTTGTCCGACTACCTTGGCAGAGTTAAAAAATGTTTATCCAGAATTACAAAAAATATCCACAGATTTTCCTATTCAAGTCGTTTTGTTGTCTGTTGATCCGAAGCGCGATACTCCTGAACGATTAAACGACTATATTAATTTTTTCCATTCTGACTTTATTGCTGTTAGTGGAGAACATTCTCAATTATTTCCTCTAGTAAGAGCTATGGGCATGATGTATTCCATGTCCGAAAGCACGGATAACCCTAACTATTTAGTCGATCACAGTTCATCTATAGTGGTAGTGAATCCAAAGGCACAAGTGATAGGCCGTTTTAAGCCTGAATTTGTTGTAGGCAAGTTACCTATTAGTGAAGGACAAAAGATACTAGCTGATATGCCGGTTATTATGTCCCAATAAACTGCGCTAATGCTCAGCAGTTAGGCTAATCAAGACGATGCTAATTTATTGTTCCACGCCAGTTGCCATAGGTGCGACTTATAATATTAATACTGAATTGTCGCTGTTATTTTCTGGTTTTGAGTTTGTTATCTTCAGATGGACAGTACGGTTTTGACAATCACTGGGTTGCAGAAATCGACAATCAAGTTGTCGGTTGTTTATACACATAGCATAGTGATTTGCCAGATTCTTACCACCAAGCTACCTTAATCAAGTTAACCAATTTCTAAGGTGTTGCTCATGCATTATCTGTAGTAGAGGCAAGCCAAGCTTTGCAAGACTGTATCCCAAGACTTAAAAATTATGAGTTGTGTATCGGATACTTTGCCGTGTTAGCAAAGTATCAAAGGCAAGGTTTAGCTACTAATTTGCTAAGGTTTGCACAGCAAAAAGCTTTAACCCTTTGGTAAGTCAAATTATACCTAGACGTTGAAAATACTAATTTACAAGCAATAGACTTTTATTTCGGGCGGGGGGGTAAATGTGAAAGCGAATCAGGTATTAGCCAAAGAATGCAAACATTAAGTATTGGTTCGCATCTTCATTTCAGCAAAAAATTAATCTAACCACTTCCCTTCAATTGTTGGCATAAAAAAGGG
>CAJQKX010000311.1 GCA_905479025.1 uncultured Paraglaciecola sp. | reverse complement strand
AATAAAGTACTCGAAGCCATGTCTATGGCCAAACCTGTAGTGGTGACAAGTATGGCGATAGAAGGTATAGAAGGACGCAATGAAAATGTGCGTGTCAGTGATGATCCTCAGTTATTTTGTGATCATGTTTGTGACTATTTAGAGCTCTCACAGTCTGCGGGTCAAAGCCGACAATGGATTTTAGACAATTTGCAATGGAATGAGAGTTTATCTCGTCTACCAACATTATTTAAGGATGATTGAGAACATGCTAAGCCACCCAATTTTCAAACTTTTATGCCTAAGCCTGCTGTTTTGGGGAGGGCTATTTTACAGCAGTATCGCATCGACAGTAGCAATCTGGTATCGCTCTGAAACCTTTGCTCATGGCTTCATCGTTTTACCAATTTGTATTTATTTAGTTAAGCAAAATTGGCATCAGTTACGCCAGCTTAGAGTTGAACCTAATCTATGGGTATTGCCTGTAGTTTGTGGCGTCTTAATTATCTGGGTATTTGGCAGCTTGGCTCAGTTGTTAGTCATAGAGCAGGCAGCCGCTTTTATGATGTTACCTATGATTATCTGGTGTGTATTGGGTAACCAAGTGGCCAGAGTGTTACTTTTCCCGCTAGCATTTTGGATGTTTAGTGTGCCGGTTGGCGAGTTCTTAATACCACAATTGCAGGAGTTAACAGCAGACATTACTGTGTGGTTATTACAAGTTACTGGCATTCCTGTATATCGTGATGGTCTATATTTGATGATCCCAGGGGGCTTATTTGAAGTCGCGGTGGCATGTTCTGGAATACGTTACTTGATCGCATCCTTTACCCTGGGCACGCTGTTTGCGTACCTTAATTACCGAAGTAATAAAAAGCGTCTTATTTTTATCCTGTTTTCCTTAGCGTTGCCGCTTCTGGCCAACGGTATTCGTGCTTATGGCATAGTGATGATTGCGCATTTATCCGACATGAAGTATGCCACTGGTGTCGATCATCTTATCTACGGATGGTTGTTTTTTGGCTTGGTTATCTTTGTTATGTTTGCTGTTGGCAGTATCTGGAGTGATCCGGTGGTTAAAATTGAACAGAAAAACAATGAACTGCCTATTTCAACTATCCCAAAATTTAAATTTTTTAGGGTTTTGCTTGCTTTAGCTTTATTGGTGGGCACAACCTTTGTTTATAAAGGCCTAGTTAAAAATCCCAACAGTGATTTTGTGGTCGACATACATCCCTTATTTATCGATAGCCAAGATATGAATGACGAATCGTGGTTGCCTATCTTTGAAAATGCTAATGCAGAAATGAAAGGCCAAAGTGAAGGCCTCGATTATTTTGTCGCTTACTACCAAGTTAATGAACAGGGGCAGGAGTTAATAAACAGCAACAACAGGTTGTTTAATTTTAAACAATGGTCCATCGAGCAGACGCAGGATTACGGGCAGTTTAAAACATTGACTATTACCAATGTCCGTGGGCAAAAACGCTTGTTGGCATACACTTATGTCACCCCTTGGCTTACCAGCGCCAGCGCCCTAAAAGTTAAATTGTCACAAGCATTCGAGGCGCTTTCTGGTAGACATCAACTGGGTATGTTGGTGATGCTTTCCCTGCCGGTAGTTGAGGAACAACAAGATATTCAAACGTTACTCGATGCTGCTAGGCTCAGGTTGACCGACGACCTACAGGATTATCTTGATGAGTCAAAGTAGCTTGCATATCGTTCATGTTGTCTATCGTTTCGACACTGGTGGATTAGAAAATGGCGTGGTGAATCTAATTAACAGTTTGGGAAGTGAAGAATATACCCACAGTATCGTCACCTTGAAAGGACATAATGCTGATTTCGCTGCACGAATAAAAACCGCAAATGTGAAGTACTATGATCTGGCCAAAAGAGACGGGAATGACCTGGGGATTTTTTGGCGTATGAATCAATTACTTAAGCAGCTCAAGCCCGATATTTTGCACACCCGCAATACGGCTACGCTTGAGATGCAGTTGGTCGGTTGGTGGCGACGAGTAAAACTACGTATACACGGAGAGCATGGTTGGGATGTCAATGATATGCATGGACAAAACCTTACTTACCAAAGGCTTCGTAAGCTGCTAAAACCCTTTATTCATCAATATGTTGCATTATCTAAAGAGGCCAGAGATTATCTACTTGATATCATAAAAGTTAAACCACAACGACTTAATCATATTTGCAATGGCGTAGATAAAACTAAATTTTCGACAAAGGGTGCCCCGACGAATACATCACCGTTTATTATTGGTTGCGTAGGTAGATTAGAACACGTCAAAAATCATGTCTTATTAGCAGAGGCCTTTGTTATCGTATCGCAAAAAACTCAAGGTAAGGTTGATATCCAATTGCAGCTTGTTGGAGAGGGCAGCTGTCGCGAGAAAGTCGAGTCTTTGTTATCTGATGGAGGTTGCGTGGACAACACTTGGTTAGCCGGTAATCGTAACGATGTTGCTGAGTTAATGATGAATTTTGATGTTTTTGTCTTACCTTCTTTAGCTGAAGGTATTTCTAACACTATTTTAGAAGCGATGTCCTGTGGTTTGCCGGTGATCGCGACGGAAGTTGGTGGGAACGTTGAGCTTGTTCAACACGACAAGTCTGGTTATTTGGTTTCGGTATCTTCAGCTGAAGAAATGGCTCAGCAGATGCTGAGCTATATAGATAATCCAGAGCTGAAAATACAGCATGGGCAACATGGTAGGGCGTTAGTTGAGCAAAAATTTAGCATTGAAGTGATGACAAAGGCCTACGATAGCTTGTATCGTAATATGAAGTCACAGCTACAATAAACAAACGGGTTACTGGCTAAAAAAGTGTTGCCGGGATGACGAATGTATAGTCATTCCCGCTAAGGCGGGAAGCCAGAAAACAGCATAAATAAGGATATATAAATATGTGCGGTATTGCGGGAATCTTTGATACACAGGGTAAGGCCCCCCCCGAGGAAGCGTTGTTAAACGCGATGAATCAGGTTCAATATCGCCGTGGCCCCGATGAAGGTAGTATTTACCTAGATGAAAAGGTGGGTCTGGCGCACAGACGCTTATCTATTATTGATATTGCCGGTGGTCAGCAACCCCTGTTTAATAGCTCACGTAGCGCCGCCATTGTTTTCAACGGTGAGATATACAATTACCAATTGTTACGTCGCGAACTTATCAAACTGGGTCACGCGTTTCTGACCCATTCTGATACCGAAGTTATTGTTCAGGCATGGTGTGAATGGGGGGAGAAGTGCGTAGATAAATTACGTGGAATGTTCGCCTTTGCTATCTGGGATTTTAAGCAGCAAAAGATGTTTATTGCTCGTGATCGCCTGGGAATCAAGCCCTTCTTTTACTCACTTTTAGACAACGGGCAGTTCATCTTCGGAT
>CAJQKX010000310.1 GCA_905479025.1 uncultured Paraglaciecola sp. | reverse complement strand
GCTTTTATAATCTGGCGAGTTGTAAAATTTTCAGATTTAAGCTCGTAAAGGCTGTGCCTTACGTTCCAAGCTACTACTACCTCACTGCAAAAGTATCTGGCTAGGGTTGCCGCGAGATTGCCATGATACATCCAGCCCTGAAGTATGTCAGGAGCTATCTTTTTTATAATACCTCTTAATAGTATTATTGAACGAAAAACAGATAAGTCTGCCCGCATATTCAATAGATGAACAGGGATTCCCAAGGCACGTATCCTAATTCCGTAGGTGCCCTCATCAATTAATGAAATAACCGAGCAGTCATATTTAGAGCGAAAGTCACTCGACAGTAAATTATAAAGTGCTCGCTCTGCACCTCCGGTGTTCAACCCAGTAATTATATGTATTATTTTGATTCGTTTACTTATCGCCATTTGATTGCTTCGTGTGGAACTCAATTAAATCATCCCATTTAGATCCAATGGAATCCAAAGAAAACTTAGTGCGAATTCCAAGTGCTGACTGACCAAGGGATCGTGAAAATTTAGGGTCACCAAAAATTTTTTCCATAGCCGAGGATAGCTTTAGTCGACCTCCAAAAGAGTCAACCAACAACCCGTCAACACCGTCAGTAATAATTTCCTTTGGGCCTGTATCGCAGTCCCCACTGATCACTGGCACCCCATGCGCCATTGCCTCAAGGAGAGTGTTTGGAAACCCTTCAAAACGAGAGTACATTACATATGCACCCGCACAAAAGTACCAATCTGATACATTCCCGACGCGCCCGGGAAAGTACACCCGATCTTGCAGGCCTAGGCTGGAAACTTTGCGCTCAAGGTAATCACGCTCAGGGCCTTCGCCAAGAATGACCAGGTCCCAGTCAGGGAATTTGTAGGCTACACCATTAAAAGCATTAATTACCTCCGAATAGCACTTTTCCTCAGATAACCTACCAACGGACAAACATATCTTACGAGCTTCGCTAATTATATCTTTAGGGATCACAACTGGTGCCGAGCAAACCATTGGGTATGAAACAGGGTTGGGGATAACAAGACCATTATTATGAGATATCCTACCTTTTAGCCAAGCTAAACCTTGCTCTGTCTGCATAACAACAGCCTCTGCAGATGGATATAGCAGTTTTCGTAATGTTTCAAGAATAAAACCTAGAGGCATGCTAGGGGGGTAAGTACGCTCAGACACAATAACAGGTATATCAGACCCAAAAGCAGACAGCACGGCCACCACATTAACATGCGTTAAGAAAGAGACTATTACGTCCGGTTTCGTTTGAACAATCAATTTCCTTAAGGCCCAAAATCGATGCAAACGAATCCATATCGACCGAGTGTTACTAGTGACCCTATCTGCCAAGTAATCAAGCTCAACTCTTTCATCCAAAGCGTATATACAATCTCCTCGGCCAGAAAATGTAGGCATTAACGTGACTCTATAACCCTTCTCCACCCAATAGTTACTAAGAGTCGAAGCAACACGCTCAGCACCTCCTCCTTGCATCCCGCTAACAAGAAAAAGAATATGTTTACGTTTCATCATAGGCTTAGAACCCACAATGAGTGGCTTGCTATTGTAAATAAAAGCCATAAGACAAAAGTTAATATTAATACTTGAGGCTTACGATCATAAAGTAAAATCATCACAGCAAAAAATGGAAAGAAAAAAGAAAAAAACCTCATAGTTGGAAAACCTAATAAGGAACCCCATATGACTAATGATATAAGTCCTAGGGAAATGAAAACAAATTCATTATTAATCTTACTTTTACCGATAAAGAATGTATAGGCAGCTAAAATGATAAGTGCGCTTGTATATAATAAACCTCCCTCCCAGTTACCGTCTCCTTTTCCTGGAAAAAGTATTTTAGCAGACATAATCAACGCTACCGGCACCATGAAAGGTAACAAAACCAAGAGATCAGATTGCGAGAAACGCTTTGGCAATCTCCTCCAAAATAAATGCAAGAGATGTAAAAAGATGGGAGCCAACACAGCTAAATGAAATATTGCCGCAACACTCATTAAAAGCAATTTAAGTTTTGTTCCTTTAACCCGCACAGAATAAAACACAAAAACTAGGGCTGAAGCCGACCTGATATTGCTAATGACTAGATCCAAAAAACGAGGATGCATAAATAGAACGAATACAAGTGCAAAAAGCAGACCCTTGTTTCTTAGCTGAGCAGCCGAGAATAATGTAGGGTAAATCAGCATAAATGTGACGGATGCAGTTATCACTCTCAATAAAGTTGCTTTATCCTCAAAAAAACTGCCTAAAAATCCTAACAAGAAATAGAAGGGAAGTTTAAGTAAGTAATCGAACATACCTTGAGGAGTATTATCACCACTCCAATAAGAACCTTCTAAAGCCCCTTTTATGCTGTTAAGGTTATTTGAAAAATCGGATCCTTCGTGTGCCGTCAAAATATCGAAGAAAAACACTCCGGAGAACAACAATAAGATAAACCCTATTGAAAATGCATTTATTCGACTAACAAAACGGCTCTTAGAAAATGTTAATTTCATGCCAAGCATTTCCTTAAAATTTGCCAGGTAC
Source organism: uncultured Paraglaciecola sp. (assembly GCA_905479025.1). The sequence continues at coordinate 8,130 of CAJQKX010000310.1, read as the reverse complement.
CAAAACCATTAAAAGGGAGAGAAATAAGAACCTTTTCTTAACTCAAGACTATTTAATCTTTAACCATTTTCTTTTCATTGTTTTTATCAAACTCTCTCAAACATTTCAGAAGGTATTCACCTACATCAAACTCATTCTTCTCATTCTTCTCATTCTTCTCATTCTTCTCATTCTTCTCATTCTTCTCATTCTTCTCATTCTTCAGACCACAATAACTAAGTATTTCGTCGGATACGTCGAATGTTTTTATCTTTAAAAAATTTCTTAAGCTTTCTTCACTATTAATCAACATAGAAGCTTTATAATTTACAAGGTAATCGTAATTTCCGTTATCAAACTTGTCCACAACTCCTGTCTTAACTCCCAGCATCAACGCCTGAAGTATGGATGAAGATGATGAGGTTAAGAATCCATCACAAGAGCTCACAGCTGCATTAAAATTAAAGTCATCAAAAATGACAAATTGCTTGGATATAATTTTATTTTTTTGTGTTATGTCACCTATCAAAATTACATTTGATGGTTTTGCAGAATCAAGATATGCATAATTGCTTATCTTCCCATTATCCTGTGGATGCGTTTTGATCACAAAAATAAACTCTTTCATGCGAGAAAAACTATCAATGAGAAATTTTTCTGTTAGATAACGCTGACTTTCATCTTTTGAGGGGTCTGACGCATAAAATATTATCTTTTTACGTGTATCAACTTGCAGTAACTTACGAAGATGATGAGAGTGGTTGTTACTAATATTTTTTAGACGATAATTGATAAGAGAATTACTTCCCTTGTAGGTAACTTTGGTATTAGCGGTTAATGCTAGCTTCGAGGATTCTGTATTTTCTGACTTTGAAGTGAAAATTGCAGAATCACAGTAGAATATCTCTTCCATGATATCGCCTAATATAAACACTCCCCTTTTTCTTGCCTCTATTGCCAAGTAGTTGTCTACTACATTTGTTTGTTGTCTACTTACATGTGCATCAATTTTCTCTGAAAATATAGAGTGAACAACATCTACACTCCTGCTCAGATTTGCGTGATCATAGAAAATTAAAACAATATCAGCAACGTAGCTATCCGCACTAAAGCAAATATTTTTTCTATTGAATATACCCCGCAAGATTCCTATGCTTCTTTTGATCTTTATTCGTTTATATCCATGGGCGGTGCCATTCCAATCTCCCATAGAGTACAAAATTGTATTGTATTTACTTCTAAATTCTTGAACATAAGATGAAAAAAAATCATCAGCCCTTCTTTGGGGCATAGTTATCAGAACTGTAGATAATTTAGAATCTACATAATTATAAAAATAATCTTTTGGAAGGTCACTTGGCGTAATAAACATTTTAATAAGTGCAGCACATCTCATAATTAACGAGTTAATAGTGACGCATGAAGTTAGCAAGCCATCAACATTCCATGTGATGTTAACGGGCTCGTAATTTAAAAATAAGAACGCCTCCTTCATTATAGAGACTGTCTGTCTGTCTGTTATGATCTCTACATTCTCTTTACTGTCTATAGATAAGTTTCTTATTCTATATGCACATATTAAGACGCCTGTTAATTTTAATTTGACCTGTCTGGTGTACAACTTATACAACTGTAGATTTTTTATTAGCAGACCATCACAGATTCCGGACTTGTCTAAATATCGATAAAACTTGATACTCATCGCGTCAATGTTATTTTTTTGAGCTCCAATAGCCATTGCACTGACATTTCGTTCGTCACGTATCAATACATTCTCATGATCTAATCGATATAAAACCAATCGACTTCTTGTAGATTTCTCATTTAGTATTCTTCCTATCAATGCCATATATACCTTTCTTATAGGTTTAACGAAATACATTGAGTCAAATGCTAAAATTTTATTCATTGATTAGTTTCTTCTTAATTAGAAAAATAAATATAAGCGTCAGGTTCCAAATTTGTTAAATGCACAACTAGAAAAAAAGAGTGTCTTTATCTTTTGCCTTCACTCAATATCCGTCCTAACCAATAACTTATGTTTAATAATCTGAGGTTTGTCGGATACTTTAAATGTTTCATCAAGTTCTTGTGCTGAATATATTAATCTCAGAAGATAAAGACCATTTTTCTGAGGCAAGTACTGTAGGTGAGGAACTAATGCTGCTTCAGATGGCTCGTGCTTAAAAATAATAGAATTCTTTGCATCACCGATATGAATTTCTCCATCCGTAACTCCTAATCCATGTCTTGTTGATACTAGTTGGTTTAGATTTTGGGTGTGGTCAATAACCTTATTACCAAAGCTAAAATGTTCCAATTTATTCCCACCCAGCGCTGTTTTGTAGTAAAAACTGCTCTGATCCCACAAGCCGGGTAAAATTGTAAAATGAATACTTCTAATCAGCGACTTTCTTCGGTCAGAAATTTCAATTGTTTGCTCTACTGAAAACTCATTTCTTTTTCTATTAATTGAATATTTCTTTTTAAACAAATAATCAGGGTTTTTTAATTGCATTCCAACATAAATAAAATCATCATGTTCGTCATCGATCCAAGGCTCAATATCCACTAGGTCTGTAATTTTGTGTTCACCTTGGGGCTCTATAACTGAATGACAAGAATAGTAATCAGCAGCAAGACTTATATCTTCAAAAGTTCCATGGGGTAGTGTGCCAAGTACTGAGTTTCCATTAACCGACCACTCTCTTAGGCTTAATCCCTTTTTTAAATCCAGCTTTAAACTTTGCTGTGGAGTTTTCAGTTCAATAAAACGTTCTTTATTGGGATTCGAATATTCTTTGTGTTTAGTTAAATTTAAATCTTTTATAGCTACATTTTTTTTTAGCCATTTTAATTCTAACTCTGTCAATATATCTTGAGCATAAACCCATCGATCTTCTTCAATATGAGTTCTCAAGTCGCTCGACCATAAGAAACAAAGCTTTCGCCAGTCTTCGTTATCAGGTACTCCATCCTTAAATGCATTTGCTAAAGAAAAGCATCTTGTATTGAAAGCAAGATCATCCCGTCCTGTAAGTGCCCATCTATTGATATTATATTTATCCTGCTTTTTGACTGTAATTGGTTGCCAATAGCTTTCCAGTTTCAAAAGATTTGGTCCGTTTCTCTTAAAGTCTTGAATAATATTTGATGGTAATGTCAGACCATCTGTTTCTAATTGAACTGATTCAAATAATTTTTTAATCCTTAACCATTCACCCTCTCTATGACCTTCGTTTCCATATCGACGCGGTCTAAAATCAAAAACTTCTGCATCACTAGAATAGAGGCATAGGGCACCCTCCTGATTATTATATTTAGAGAGCCCGGCCATATATTCATCCAACTCTATTTCACCATGGACATAGCGCTGAAATGTCTGAGTAAGAATAGTATCTCCCCAAACCAAGTGTGTTTCATCACCCTGTCCTAAATCTATTTTTTGAGGATAATATCTAAACGTTGAGTCCCATTCGGGATGAGCTTTATAAGGATTATTCCACTCCATAACTAAGCCGTTATAGCCAACTTCTGAGAAACTCCTTGAGCTACTTGCGCTGAAAGCCATCTCATTGACAATTGCTATCTTTGGTCTCAATCCGAGCATTTTTTCATAACACTGCATACCTAGCTCTTGATTTTTAAGATTCACTTCCCAAGGGACCAGCGGTTGTATTATTTGCGAATAGCCATTGCCGATAAACTCACAATTAGGTCTTTCGATCAGCTTTTTCAAGCGATCAAGTTGTTTTGGTCTCAATTTTGCTAACTGCTCCAGACTTAATCCAGACATTTGAATAGCAAATGTAAAACCCTCTTCCCCTAATTTAAGTAGTGGCTCCATACAACGATCCAAAACCACAACCCTTTCCTCTTCACTTAGGGCAGAAAACATCAAATTCATGCAAAATATTAAATGATACTTCATGACCATTTTTTCCTAAAAATAGTAGTACTCAACAGAACTGCCTCCAGTTGTCGACATGGATGGTTAGTATTTGGTTTATAATATGGCTTGAGAGCTGAACTTATCTTTAAATTAGACATAATGTTTATTTGTAGATTAAATTAATTTTGGATAAAGCATTTTCCGCATTTTTTCTTGCTCTAGTTGCATCAGAACCAGTTGCTGCAACATAAAGAACTCTATTACCGTTATCGGGAACATCAAGAATCATTGGGAATTTTAAATCTTGCAGAATTATAATCTCTAGAACTCCTTTTGATTTTTTTGCTTCATCAATCCCACTAATACCTTCTAAAGTTCCTGGCTCATGCAGTAGAGTTCGATGAGAAACTGGCTTAGATTGAGAAAACTTAACTGGCAATGGATTAAAAACAAAATCAATATCTAAAACCCACTTAATATGTATAGATACCATATCAACACCATATATTCTCTCTGATATTAAAGGTGCTAATGGTGCAGACCTTGAGGCTACTTCTAGTACGCTGGGGCCTAAATTAGTATATAGAACATCCCCTTTAACAGGGCCCGCTTCTAATCCAAGAGCTGAGCAGGCATCCTCAAAGACTTTCTTAATTTCATTACGATTCGCATGATCATATGATGGGTCAGAGATACTTCCATGTTCTATGACCTTTCCATTGGATATAATTTCGATATCTCGTACGGCAAAACAATAATAATAAAAGTCACCCTTATGGATAAATGCCTCTATCGATATTTCATGGCCTTCAACAAATTGTTCAACTAAATAATTTGAATAGCTACCATCCCCAAAGTCTTTAACAGCTGCAGTCCTATCCCTTTCTGATGCTATGATCCTTACCCCTCTTGACCCTGAACCTTCTTGCTCCTTCATAACATATGGGTAATCTAGACTAACGGAATGAATACTATCAACTATCTCAAACTTTGGAGAGGGAATTCCAAATTCTTTAAATTTTTTTGCACGAATGATTTTATTAGTGGCATTTATTGCAGTATTTATATCAATAGATTTGGTATTGAAGTGTTTTGAGATGCCTGCCCCCAATACAGCTAACTCTACTCCTGCAACCAATACACCTGCAATTCCTTCTTTTTGACAGTTCTGCTCAATAGCACGAATAACTTTTGAAATATTCGAGGTATCGATGCTCAAAAAAAGATCCGCATAATCCTTGGCAACTGCATCTTTTTTATGATCTATAACAATAGTTGCAATTTTGTTCTTTTTACAATAATCAATATAGGGAATTTGATGTATGCCACCCCCCAAAATTACAAGAGGTTGCTTTAAGGAACTTGATTTGTTCGCCATTTAAAATCTACTTTTAAAAATTTTGGGGTCTGTAACTAAAGGCTAAACTTTTCACTAGTTTTTCTAGAATGAGAATTATCGCTAAACTCTTGACAAACATCTTTCTCAAGACCAAAAACACTGGTAATCATATGTCTATATTTTTTACATCAGAAAAATACAGGCTTTAAAAAATACAATATTTCATAAATCTTGATTTTTAAAATACACAAGCGCTATGACCTTAGCATGCCACCATTTACATTAATTGTTTGCCCTGTAACGTAACCAGATGATTCGGATGCAAGAAAAGATACAACTTCAGCAACTTCCTCAACAAGACCAAATCGCCCAACAGGGATATCTTGAGTTAAGATTTGTTTGTCTTTATCTTTAATCCAGGCTGTCATGTCCGATTCTATGATTCCTGGCGAAACTGAGTTTGATGTAATTCCCTTCCCACTATAAAGTCTAGCGAGAGACATTGTAAGGCCCGTAAGGCCAGCTTTTGATGAAGCATAATGAACTTGATTTATACCCCCCCATTGGCCTCCAATAGAAGTTATATTAATTATTCTTCCCCAATTACGTTCAATCATTGAAGGGATTACTTCTTGTGATAATATAAAAGCTCCTCGCAAATTAATATTTATCATTTGGTTCCAATCTTCATCCGTAATATCAAGAAAATCTTTTGACTGAGAAATACCCGCATTATTTATTAAAATATCAATATGTTTAATATTAGCTAAAACTCCTTGAATTGAAGATCTGCTTGATATATCACAATGAACGGCAATCGCATCTCCATTCATGCTATTAATACTTTTAGCCATATCATTGGCTTTGGTTTTTTGACTAACAAACCCAATAATGACTTGATAATCTTCGCTAATAAGTTTTTCAACTATAGCCTTTCCGATACCTTGCGTTCCACCAGTAACAAATGCAGTTTTTTTCATACGTAATTACTACTTTCTAAATGACAGGATTAGCACTCATTCGAATTGATTCATCTATAGTGACAATTAAAATATCGTATTTATCGCTATCAAAAAAAGATTTCATATCAACTTCTAATTCTCCTGAAGGCTCCATTACTCTGATATCGGATGCAATCAAAACTTTTTTCAAAGGAAAATAATTCAACCCCGTATCAATATTTACAGGATTTCCAAGTTGTTGAAATTTTAAACTATGATCTACAATAGTTTGATATCCCTTGTTGTCCCACAAGATTACCTTTACTTTACCAATCATTGCCCTTAGATTCGGAAAAGATGACAGAGCAGTTCTTATCCCACCATCTCCAATAACACAAATTGAGGGCCTTTCATTTTTCTCAAGCGCGGCACCAAGTGCTGCAGGCAAAGAATATCCCATCGGGGAGTTTGCCCAGGAGGAAAATAATTTCTCTCCCCTATTTCTTGTGAGCCCTAAAGCAAGCGCTACGGCATTTTGACCAACATCAACAAAAATATCTGAACTATCGGGCAATGCTTTATTAAGTGCATTAATTAGGCAATCAACCGTATAAGTATTTTCAATTTGAGAGCCCTTGTTTTTTGTGTTTGGTTCAGCTGCAAACATTCCCTCTGGCAATATGTTTTCTGCAGCATGTAGTATTTGAGGAACAGAATTAGTATCAGGCATCTTTGATTCAACATATTTACAAAAATCATAGAGGAGTCCTAGATATATCTTCTCTAATGGTCCAATTTTATGATTAATAAATTCACTGGGATCAACTGTTAGAACCCATTTACGGACTGATTGAAACTTTTGACTGCGAGATTCTGATAGCACTGGGAAGGCTCTATGAGGGATGCGGGCACCGAGAATAAATAAATCAGATGCCTCCAAGAGAGTTTTATTAGCTTTGGGATGTCCAAAAGGTCCGATCATTCCGTCATATAGGGGATGTCCTTGTTGGATAGCGTTAATGCCAGCGTATGTTGATATGATTTTTATATTCAATTTGCTGGCTATTTTTTCAAATAAACCTTCAGGTAACCATTGCGCCCCACCTCCAACTAAGATAACTGGATGCTTGGATTCATTCATATGATTCAAGAGGCTTTCAAAATCTTTCTCGTATGAACCGGAGTTATTATTCGGCAGAAGTCCTTTATTAAGAGACTCACCGAACGAAGGAAATTTTTGCGGCTTAGCTTCAATCTCCTCTATTACGTCCATTTGAGCATCCATTGTTATATCCAATACAGCAGGCCCTGGTCTACCAGTAATCATAGCTTTAAAGGCCTCCCTAATAGATGGAACGATCTGAGACGAATGATCTACTGTTCTAGAGTATTTTGTAAATTGGCCTGATGACTTTATAAAATCTACCTCCTGAAAACCTCGTTGTAGATAGAGTTCGAAGTTTGTTTTTTCAAAAGATTTAACCTGTCCAGAAATGAAAAGCACGGGGATTGAATCAAACCAAGATCCTGCCATACCGCTTATTGTATTAGTGGCTCCAGGACCAGAAGTTACCATGACGGCAGTAGGCATGGAATTGGCTCTAACATATCCTTCAGCTGCGTATGAAGCATCTAATTCATGATCGTATGGAATTACTTTTATTCCACGCCTTTGAGCAGAATCTATAATTGCGGCTATAGCTCCTCCTGTAAAAACGAACACAGTCCTAACACCATGCGCGTAAAGTTCATCTGCAAGATAATCTGCTCCTGTTTTCATGTTGATAGTCAATACTCCAATTAAATTCTATAAAAATTACTCGTACTCATTAAAGTTAACAGCTTAAAAAGTACATACTTTGTCCAAAGTCGAAACTATTTTGTTAGCGATATCAATTAACACGCTTTTTGGTTGATTCATCGAAAAGCGCAAGTGATCAATTGATAATTCTCCAAATGCACTCCCTGGAACACAAGCG
>CAJQKX010000309.1 GCA_905479025.1 uncultured Paraglaciecola sp. | reverse complement strand
TCTCAAAAATGGCCCCGTACCATTGAATGTGCTTTCTGAGTATGTGGATGAATACATTCAATCTAATCAACTATAATCACTAAACTATTTAAGAAACAAAGCCCTTGCATGCGCACAAGGGCTTTTTTATTTGCGCAGGGTAGCTGGCAAACCCAGAGCAGCCGGGAAAAACACCCACTCTATTTTTATTTTTGCTAAAAGAACCTCCAATTGATTAACCAATTGATCAAGGCATCTATCGTAACTCACTTAAAATTGAGAGCTGTTTCCAGTCAAGATTAGGAGGGGCAGATAATAGTATCGTTCTCACCAGAAATAATGGGACAATGTGTGATTGATCTCGTGGTGTATTTAACTCACTAACCAAAGGTTACATGGCCAATACTTCAAACGTGCAGTAATACTGCCGCTAAGCATCTCACAGTTCCATTGGCTAGCGGGTCTGTGAGATACACGATTGCAAGTAACGACTTGCCTCCCACAAAAAAACAAGAGTACTTTCACTCACGTTGAACAAGGTGTTGCTTATGATCATTGTTAGGCCAGTAGAGATTACAGATATAGACTATCTTATGGAAATTGCTCTGGCAGCTTCGCCCGGAATGACAACACTGCCTCCAGACAGAGAAAGCTTAGAGCGAAAAATATTAATTTCATCAAAAAGTATCACCAGTACCATCAAAGAGCCGGGCAGTGAAGTCTATCTGTTGGTCATGGAAGATACTGATACAGGGAAATTAGTGGGCACAGCAAGTATCATCGCTAAATTGGGTATGGATGATCAGTTTTATTCTTATAAGCTCAATAAGCAAACCCAGTACAGCCGACAAATAAACAAGAAAGTGACAGTAGAAACGTTACATCTCACCAATCACTTTGAGGGGTTTGCAGAAGTGGCCACTTTATACCTCACTGATGCTTATCGCAAAAATGGGAATGGCAAACTATTAGCACGCAGTCGCTATCTGTTTATGGCCCAGTTTAGAGAACGATTTCCCGATAACGTCATGGCGGATTTGCGAGGATACTTTGATGAAAATGGGCGTTCACCTTTTTGGGAAGCACTAGGACGACACTTTTTTGATATGAGCTACTCTGAAGCTGATCTTTATGGTGCGCTTAATGGCAATCAATTTATTGCTGACTTAATGCCAAAACATCCCATTTACGTTAATTTATTGCCAATAGAAGCCAGAGACGTGATTGGGCGGCCAAACGATCAAGGCAAGCCTGCATTAGCGATGCTTGAAAAGGAAGGCTTTAGAAATAACGGCCAAGTGGATATTTTTGATGGTGCCCCCAGCGTAGACGCTCATATTGACGAACTAAAGACAATCAAAGATAGTCACAAGGCCAGGGTAAGTGGCACTGTGGCAGCTATGGCGCTTCAAGGTGAACCAGAATATTTAGTTTGTGCCGGTGATATTAGGTCCTATCGTGTCTGCATTAGTAGTTTGATGATTGAAACCGACGGCAGTGTACTATTACCCCAAACTGCCTTAGATGCGCTTAAGATTGGTATACCTGATTTCATTCGCTACTGTGCATCGTGAACTCGCAATATTTAACCAAGCGCCCGTTGTGGCGTGGGCTTGTCAGCTAAGCGTGTTAAGTTGCTGGTTATGTTACTGGTTAAGTTGTCGGTTAAAGTGGCCAACAGACACTTAGTTTTTGTCATCTTTTCACATTTTCACATTTTCACATTTTCATATTTTCATATTTTCATATTTTCATATTTTATAACGAGCCAGCAGGCAATATTTTGTCCACCGAAAATTAAGTGTTTATTGTTAAGTGTTTATTGTTAAGTGTTTATCTTATTAAGTGTTTATTTTGTTAAGTAATAATGCGGCCACAATAATCCCGGCGCCAATGCTCAACCTCAGTATGTCGGCCTCTGTATTCCATATTAGTACGTTCACAACAATACCTACTGGAATGAGTACATTATTCATTGCTGCTAACGCACCTACATTGACTAAGGTTGCGCCTTTATTCCATCCAAAATAGCCTAAGCCCGAAGCAACTATGCCTAAGTAGATGAGTACCCCCCATTGAGTTGCTGTGCTGGGTAACTTATCTGTATTGCCAAATAAAACATAGCACACAGTAGCGACTATTAATGCGCCAATAAAAAACCACCCAAAAACATTTTTATGATCCAGCTTACTGTTGCTCATTAAATGTTTGTAAGTCACTTGCCCTGTGGCAAAACACACATTGGCGGCCTGCACTAATAACAAACCCATCAAAAAGTGACTATTAATACTTTCATAGCGAATAGCTAACGCACCACACACGGCAATAATGGCTATAACCAAAAAACGCGGGTTAAAATGCTTTTCAAGTGCATCGTTTATCAGGGTGATGTAAATGGGTGTCATTACCGTAAATAATAATACTTCGGGTACAGATAAATATAAAAAGGAGTGATAGTAAAAACTATACATGGCGCCAAGTTGTATCGCGCCAATGAGCATGAGCTTTATTGCTAAGGGTTTGGGTGTTTTTTTAAACTTTAAAAACGGTAAAAAAACTAAAGTCGCCAGCGCAATGCGCATCAAAACGCTAAACCACGCATCAACTTGTCCTGCTAAATACACCCCAATTAAACTAAATGAAAATGCCCAAAGCAGAGTCACTGCAAATAAATAGCTCATAAACTTCATCGTTAAATAATTAATGGCTGCAGTTTATCTGTTATAAACAAAAAAAGCTCACCAGTGGGTGTTTACCAGCATGACTCTAGTGGCGGATTTCATCCGACACTGCTTGTCCATTAAAATACTGAGTGTTTAACAAGATACCCATCGCAATTCACCTGCAATTTAAATGAGTGTCTTAGTCAATAGTTTGCAAATATAGTTTGCGTGTTATTCTTCCCAGCTGAATGCTGGATATTGTGGAAACGCCAGCGCCGTTGTATCACCCTGTGTTGATTTGATTTTTGCCTCATCGATGAGTTTTGCTATATCACTTGGGATGGCTGTTCTATAGCTTTTTACTTCGCCCCAGATGTGTTTAAACTCGTCTGTTGATCCGTTATCCGTTTCTTCATAGCGTTTTAATAATGGCTCTATAATTTGATATGCTCGGTATAATCGAGTGGCTTGTCTGTTCTCAAACTGACGTATTTTCTCTAAATAAGCCAATAAAGCCGTATCGCCCATTCCTGCTTTAAAAGGCAGTGCAAAGTCTTGAGAGAAATAGTCATGATACTCGGCTAGCTCTAATGAATCAGCATTAGTCCAATGCATGATTGAGGCCTGATTTAATAGAGTATTTGTCTTCGGGTCGATGATTAAAACAGTAGGTGTACCGTAAAATATCGTCTGGTTAAGCTGCTTAATAGCCTCAAACCCCGTGGAAAAATAGCCAACATCAACAAATACCGTTTCATATTGCTGTTGTAATATTGCGTGCATTTTTGGCGTTGAAAAACGCTGTGACAATCCGCGACTGTCATGGCACCACTGTGCCCCAAACACCACCAATAAGCGCTTATTCTTTAATATTGCCGCGTTTCGCTTGTCATTCATGTCCTGTAACACAGTCTTGCTGGGTACAAACTGGTATTCAGGCAAAACGGGCATAGTATCAGCAGCCAAGGCGCTATTTATAAAACAAGCACCCAAGATCATCACTAAAAATATCACGCTTTTTCTTATCATTGTCTTTCCTAGTCGGCCTATTTATGGGGATCGTTATAAATTTTTACGTGGTAAGGCAGCGCCTTATTTAAAAGTAAAAATAATAATGATTCGATAGTAGCACAGGCGTATAGGCGTCTAATGTGTAATCAAACGTATCTGATGAGTGGTCAACATTTGGCTCGAAACGTGAGAGGCTTTGGCTTACTCCGTTGAACCCCTGCACAACACACGATTGATGCTTATTGCAAACTAAAAATGGCGAGCTGTTAAGTGTCTTCAGGCGAGGGGGTAAACCCATAAATAGCTATATTACAAATCCACTTATTGTTAGAACGCCACCTGAAGGTGGCAATCGTTTAGACCACGTTGGCTATTGGTTCCCAAAGGTGGATCGCCTTATGACTATGGAAGAGGGCATAGCGGCTAGTTGCAATATTTGTCTGCGGTTGGATGATTAATTTTCATAAACCATAAAACCTGACCTGATACTGATAAATATAATCACGCTCTTCCTGTACTTCTCGTACTTTCTACTCTTGCTGCTCTTTCAATTCTGGCAAGAGCAAGCTTAATAACATTGCCGAAAGTCCAGCAGTGGCTGCGGCTGAACTAAAAATATTTTGTACCAGCTCGGGTGTTTTCGAAAACACATCAGGCACCAGTGTTAAGCCCAAGCCAAGACCAAGGGAAACAGCAATAATAATCATCTTTCTGCGATCGATGTATTCTGATGCCAATATTTTGATACCCGCTGCCGCCACTGTGCCAAACATAACTAGGGTGGCGCCCCCCAACACTGGTTTGGGTATTTGTTGCAACATATCACCCACACCTTGGAATAGGCCAAGCAAGACTAAAATCCCAGCGATGTACATGCCGATATGTCTGCTGGCGATCCCCGTGAGCTGGATCACCCCAGTGTTCTGACTAAAGGTAGTATTAGGAAATGAATTTAACACGGCGGCGATCATGGAATTGATGCCATCCCCAAGAACCCCACTCTTAATCCTTTGGATATAACGTTCTCCGGTAATGGGTTGGCCGGAAATAATACAGTTTGCAGTAATATCACCGGTTGTCTCTACCGAACTGATGATATAAATCACCGCCAATGGAATAAAGGCAGCTAGTTCAAAGTTAAAACCATACTTGAAGGGAATAGGCAGGCTAATGGCTGCTGATGGCAGCAAATCACCTGGGGCAAGCATACCTGTAAATGCTGCGAGCCCAAAACCGGCAATAAGGCCGACCACAATGGAAGACAGGCGAACCCAGTTGTTGCTGGATATATTCATCAATACGATCACAGCAATCACAAAAAAGCCCAGCATTAAATTCGCGGGACTACCAAAATCAGAGCTACCCACCCCACCTGCCAAGTCAGTCATACCTACTTTGATCAGGCTAATGCCAATACTGGTGATCACGATACCTGTCACCAGTGGCGTGACTATTTTACGTAACCGTGGGATAAATTGACTGAGGCCTATTTGTACAAAAGCACCCACAAAACACAGGCTGGTGATTAACGCTATAATTTCCTCAGGCCCGCCTCCGGCGTCACGAGCAATAAACCCGGCACCTAATATCGCCCCTAAAAAAGCAAAACTGGTACCTTGCACACAGAGCATGCCAGCGCCTATGCCAAAGGGTTTATAGGCTTGTATAAAAGTGCCTATTCCCGATGCAATGAGGGCCATGCTGATTAGGTAGGGTATGTGTTCCTGCAGCCCTAGAACGCTTCCGATTATAAGAGTTGGAGTGACAATACCAACAAAAGAGGCGAGCAAATGTTGTATCGCTGCGAAAAATGCTTCTAAAACGGGTGGTTTGTCATCGAGTTGATATATCAGTTCCGACGGTCTTTCACTGCTCATAAACCCGTACCTTTTGTTGTGGTGTTATATAATGGAACACGTTTAGAAAAGTTTCCATCCCAAAATTTGTTATCACGTAAGCCAATGCTTGCTCACTGCTGTGATTTCAATGCGTAACTTTTAATTGCTAATTGCTAACTGCTAACTTTTGACGTTAATGCATAATTAAAAGCCCAGAAAAAAATCTGGGCATACAGTTTTGATATTTTTGTAATACTAATCGGCTCTAGAAATTGTATCTAAAGCGAGCTATTAACTGACGTGGCGCCACGTATTGGAAGCCGGTTTCGTTCACACCAAACACATCAGTCATAGCCGAGTTGATGCCATCCTCGTCCAACATGTTGTAAGCAATTAAATCTACGCCCCATACCTCGTCAGAATTATCATAAGACACTGATAGATTAATCAAGTCATAGGAGTCAACCGTATCCACTTCTGGGTTATTGAATACCCGCTGCTCAAACTCGCCGCGGAAGGTATACTGTAAGCTAGCACCAATATAGGCACCGTCTTTCAACTGGTCTTCAAAGCCCAAGCTAATATCAGCCGTCAAACTAGGCGTTTTTGCCAACTCATTTCCACTCAAGTTTTGTAGAAACCGAGCTACGTCTCGGTTGGCTCCATGAATTTCTTCTTTGGCAGGTGTGACACCATCGGCAAGGAAGACGTCTTCAATCAGTAGTCGGTTGTCCAAGGCTAAATAATCTGCAGACACTTCTGACTCCATGCTTGCTAGTTTCACATCTAGGCTAAATCTGTCACCAATGAGTGCGGTCATTTCAAGCTCTATTCCATAGATTTCAGATTCTGGGATATTCGATACACCACTACCAAACTCGTTAAAGTCAGAGGCCTGAAATTGTAAGTTAGTGTAATCATAATAAAAAGCCGCAACGTTGGTGCGTACTCTACTGTCCATAAACTCTGTTTTAAAACCTACCTCATAAGCGTCGATCGTTTCGTCTTCGAATGCCGCACGAACTAGTGCATCATCCCCTTCTGAAAAGGTCAAGTTACTGCCCCCTGGTTTTAAACCACGGGTGTATGAAGCATATGTCATAGCGTCATCGCCGGCATCCCATTCAAGCGCTATACGGCCAGTAAGATCTTCGGTTTTTGGATTAATAAAGGAAGGCGAGGGGGCGAAAAAGTTAGAAACGGTACTTTCCACTTCATCCTTAGTGTAGCGAAGACCTGTAATCAAACGTACCGTTTCTGATATTGGGTAGGTTGTTTGACCGTAAAAAGACAACGATTCGCGCTGCGGGTTGGAGTCAGAAATAAAGCCTCGGTCGCCGCCAAATACGGCTGGAAATGAAGGGATATAGCCATCGAGCACACCATCGCGACCCACATCAAGCTCCTCCCGAATAGTGATATCTATGTCAGTATCAAGGAAAAATGCGCCAACTATCCAATCTAACTTGCCAAACAGAGGCTGGTTAGAAATAACGTTCAGCTCTTGGGTAAAAGTAGTTTGAATATTCACTTCAGGATTAAACACACTGATTTGGATCTCTGGATTGGTAACAAAGGAATGACGGTCATTATCACGTACCACAGTAATGTCGTCTTTTTGATAGCTGCTTAGTGACTTTATGACTGCAAAACCAGCATCCCATTCTGCTATTAATCCGTATACTTGAGACTCCAGCTCATATGCAGAATCGGTATCTTGTGACAAATTTCGTGCACCTGGCGTGGGGTCGTCAATTCCCTTGATACCGGCTCCGTTTGAGTCTCCGCTAAAGTACTGAGCCAAGAATCGAAGACTTAATGTATCGCTTGCGTTCCATAGCCAATCAGTGCGCATCGATAAATTATCGATGTTATCCATGTCTTTGCCAACGAATGTTTCACTTGGGTTGAGCACATTAGGACCGTTGTAGACATTTTGAGTGTATCCATCTTGTGTCGCCCTGCTGAAGGAGGTGCGCATAGCTAGGTCATCACTGATAGGTACATTTACAGTGCCTCGCACTTTGATTAAATTGTCAGTGCCCAAGCTTACATCTGCTTTACCCACAAAATCATCAAAGCTGGGCTTTGTGCTTATCACATTGATGGCACCACCTGTGGAATTTTGTCCGAACAAGGTACCCTGAGGACCACGCAAAATTTCTATGCGCTCAATATCAATAAAATCAGTTTGTAGCGCATAAGGTGAGGCAATATAGATACCGTCAATATGATACGAGACCGATGGATTAGCTGTGGCATTTTGGTTCGCTTCATTGCCCACGCCACGGATCGAAATAACCGTTTTAAACCCTTCATTTTTTGCCACAGTGACACCGGGGGCGATGGCACTTAAATCGACAAAAGATAAAATATTTTTATTATCGAGATCTTTCGCGGTAAAAGCGGTTACGGCCTGGGATAAATCCTGCAAACTTTCACCACGCTTTTCAGCTGTCACTACGATTTTCTCGATAGCACGCTCTTGTGCATTGACGGATAGTGCTGCCATATTAGACACCGCAATGGCCACTGCTAGATATTTCAATTTAAAGGTTGTTGTGTTCATTTTGCTCTCTCTGGATGAATTAAAAAAATTGTGGTGATAGGTGTTTGCCATTTTGATTGTCTGTATTTAATTGTAAATGCAGGCTTTATGAGTCGTGCGTAGTTAATAAATAGCAGGAAAGATGCCAATTTATTGACCATTTAGACAAGATTTGGGGGGCTTAGTTAATTAACTGATAAATATGTAATTTATTTGAAATTAATGGGTTTTCATGGGGAGTGATACGGTATTGAAGTGAATTTTCGTTGCTCTTAAAATGTGCAAAAAAAAATGACATTGCACAATGAATGCGCGCCTTAAATGAAGGTATGGCACTTTCAATAAAATGCCTAAATGAAATAAGAAAACATCCGAGAATGTGAAAGCATTAATGGCGAGTTAGTTGAAGATAAAAAGGTGGCTATGTCAATTATCAGGTTTATTTTACAAATCAGAGTTCATTAACACGACACACATTATCGTCAAATTGTTTTATGTTCGGTCTCACTGTTTGCCCTGAATGTGGGTAATTTAAGGGCATACCCAAATCCAGCTCGCCACACATCTATATGCACATTATTCTCAAACCCAGGCATATCATCGATACTGATATTGTGAAGACAATCCTCATATCCAAGATGGAATACCCGATAAAGCACAGCCATAGCTTGCCCTGCGCTGGCCAAAGTAATGCCTTTTAATTGGGCATAAAGCTGAGTGGCATGTTCACGCTCTTTAGCTAAAATAGCCCTGTAAATCTGCTCAAGAGTAAGATGAGCGGGTTCTGAAGTCAGAATTTTGGACATTTGACACCTCGATTTGACAGGTTGTAAAGATGATTTAACTGTAATTATATACAGTATTTATTTTAAATCAATTTGCTTTGGTATTTTACTTTCACGGTATCGGTTGATAGGGAATTTGTTTCCTTAAACCTTAGGGACAGATCCGGTGAAACTGTCAATTTGGTGAAGTATGACTGCGTCGCATAACGTGAATTAGGGGGGAAGGGCTACCACTTAAAGTCTATGCCCCCCTTATTATGTGCTCACGAATACTATGCTAACGGGTAGTTTTAAAACTTTATTGATTTGACTCAATGTTTAGGATCGTTTTTAACGACCGTTTTAAGCCACAACGAATTTGAAAAGGCTTGGTGCGCTTTCGTTCATTATTGCTTAGGTGCTCGCAGTAGTTTAGCAACTGAGCTGGCCGTCGCGGTTAACTCATTATCTTGGTTATATACGTGACCTTCCATAAACGCTGTTTTGTAGCTTTGCTTAATTACCCAGCCTTCAACACGGAGCTTTCCAGCACGTGTTGGTGCAAGGTAAGTGGTTTTTATTTCAAGGGATGAGACATTTAAAACTGCTTGGTCGCAGATAAAAATAGCATGGCTCATGGCTGCATCAAGCATGGCGGTAACAAACCCACCTTGAACCACGTCAATTGAATGGCAGAAGTCGTTGCTGATATTAAATTCAAAGGTACAGGCTGTTTTGTCAGTATCGACATCTACGAGCTGGCCACCAAGCATGCCAATGAATTTTGGGCCACGCAGGTTTATTTTTTCGATCATCGCTTTTTTGGGGTTCATACATACCTTTGTCTTTAATTAAAATGATAAGCAGAGTAAGCCTAAGATTGGCTTTGAGTAACACAGTCGATGGGCAGTTATACCCTACACAAAGTGCCAGCGTCACCCAATAGTGCGGCCTTTTATGTTGAGGTTAATTTACTACACCTCGCAGCATCGCGATATAACCTGAGGGTAAAGGGGTGTTCTTATAAGCCTTTTTAGCTATCAGCCAACTGTGCATCAGTGGCAAGTTGTAGGGGGGGACTGAAGGCAATAAATGATGTTCAATATGATAGTTAACGTATACTGGACAGACCAATAATCTCTCCCACCCTCTTGAAAGAGTAGTACGGGTATTTTCAAACATATTTCCACTATTGGGGTTGGGCACAACGGCATGTTCACCCACATGGCGGATGCGAAGAAATAGAAAGTATGTCGTATGATAAGCCAGTAACCAAATCAGATATAACCACGGAACATTAAGCGCGTAGCAGCATAAAAATAACGCTAGGTTGACTGCTAACCCTCTGAGTAAGGCACTATTTTTCACCATGCTCTTTTGAGATGGATGCCGAGTGTTGAGTATATAAAACCAAAGCTTCAGTGCGGTTAAACCGCTCAGATCCCGTAACACTTTACGCATTAACGACGCCTTGCTGATAGGATAAGCCGCGTAGTTACCTAAGTCAGGATCTTGATCAGTACCCACGTCTTTGTGGTGAGTGGTGTGTTGACGAGAGTAGGTTTGCATATCTGAAAATATGGGGGCGGCCAGCAACCAGGTACCGATAAATTGATTGAGTTTGGATGATTTAAAAAGACTGTTATGGCCGCAATCATGCATTAAAATCGCAAAGTTAAGTTGCCGACCACCAATCATTAACAGGGCAATGATGATGGTGACAATGTTCGGCCAAAGCGCAACAACCAACATGGCAGCTATCACCCCTGTCCAGCAGCTAACAAGCAACACAGTGGCACGCAGATTACTCTTGTTCATCAGTTGGATTATTTCTTGTCTGGTGAGTATGTCATGTGCTTTCATCGGCTTATCCTAGCATGCCCACTCTGACACAGACTATCAAAATGTTTATCCGGGGGGAGCAACGTGCTCCCCCCAAGATTTAAGCTAATTGCAGCGATTTTTCCGGTATTTTGACATTGCGTGGCTGTATGTAGTGACTTTCGTCGCGCACCATCCTTTACCTGCATTTGTTTAAGTGGGCTTAGCCTCAGTCAGGGGCTAAACCTCAGTTAGGGGCTAAACCTCAGTTAGGGGCTTAACCTCAGTTAGGCCTAATCTTTTTTATGTTTAGGCTTCCCGGGGAAAAATATATTGGTACTGGCCTGGTAATCTTTATAAGCAGGGCGTTTTAGAACAGAGTAATGTTCTGCAGGTACCGCGCCTGTGTAATAAACCAGTGTGGTGTACATAAATCTGGATGTAAAAAGTAGCCCTACGGCCAACAGTCCCCATATCAACAAAGACTCACGCTCATATAATGCTATCCAAGAAGGGATAGCAGCAATCACCAGTCCATTCCAAACCATCCATTCAGCAAAATAGTTTGGGTGCCTAGTGAACCGCCAAAGTCCCACATTACAAACTTGATTTTTTTCGCCAGCCTTGCGCTTATCCTTCAAAAATTTCAGTTTTTGTGCGTCTGCAACTGACTCCATTACAAAAGCACTTATCCACACTAACAGGCCTATTATTTCCAATAGAGAAAATTCTGGGTTGGGGTTGGAAGCGATAATAAACGCGGGGATCGCCAAAAATGATGCATTGGCAAGGCCTTGCACTAATGCTTCTACCTGCATCGCTAAACGAACATTGGTTTTGCCCGCTTTTTTCCAACGTATTTTTTGATACTCATAACGGGGGAACTCTTTTTTCAGGTAACCTAATTTCCACATTTTTAGTGCACCTAAGCCCATCCTTGCGCCAGCAAAAATGTAAGCCATACTGACCAGTGCACTGCGCAGGCTATCACCATC
>CAJQKX010000308.1 GCA_905479025.1 uncultured Paraglaciecola sp. | reverse complement strand
TCTACTGTGGTTAAATTTTGATCGGCAATAGCAATAGTTGCAGCTACGCCACCTAATGATTCAACCCAGTTTAGGGCGTCTAGATAATCCACAACACATAGCATAGAAGGAGTATTGATCGTTGCGCCGCTAAATAAATCTTCAATCAATTTTCCAGCTTTGGTCATGCGGAAAATTTTTGGTAGCGGGCGTGGTGGTGCATAACTTTCAAGACGTTCGACTGCACGAGGGCTAAGAATTAACATGCCATGTCCACCTTCACCGCCTAATACTTTTTGCCAGCTGTAGGTGGTCACATCAAGTTTATCCCAGTCCATTTTTTGCGCAAACACTGCTGAGGTGGCGTCGCAAAAGGTTAATCCCTTACGATTAGAGTCAATCCAGTCTGCATTGGGCACTTTTGCTCCAGACGTGGTGCCATTCCATGTAAACACAACGTCGTGTTCACAGTTCACTTCTGCAAAATCAGGTAATTGACCATATTCTGCGCTTAACACTCGGGTGTTTTCCAATTTTAACTGTTTGATAATATCCGTGGCCCAGCCTTGTCCAAAAGATTCCCAGTACAAGACATCTACTGGTCGCTCACCTAGCATTGACCACATGGCCATTTCCATGGCGCCAGTATCGGAAGCAGGTACAACAGCAACGCGGTAACCTTCAGGCAAGCCCAAAATTTTAGCCGTATCTAAACAGGCACTTTTAAGCGCTTGTTTACCGATAGGTGCTCGATGAGAACGACCCAATACGGATAAATCGAGTTTGCTGACATCGTAACCGGGGCGTTTGGCACAAGGACCCGAAGAGAAATTAGGGTTAGCAGGTTTAAGGTTCGGATACATGATTTCCTCGAACGAAAGGTATGTGAATATAGAAGATATTGAGAATACAAGTGATTCAAACCTATCACCAATATTCAAGTAACATGAACTATACCTATCGTATTATATGAATATTGAATACACCACGATCTTATGTGTTTACACAAATTTATACACCTATAAAAATATAACTATATTTTTTTTATATCATAATGATGCTTTTTCATAATAGATTAACGCTTAAACAATAGCGTGGATAATCGTATGGGAGTCGCCGGAGATAATAATTGAACCGTCATCAAGGTCGATTGTTTAAACCTTTCTTATTGCCTTATCTTGTATCTATATCGACAACATAGGGTTAATAGTTTTCGCTTTAGCAATAACGGCTTCAACTTATCACAACCTAAGAAAAGTTAACTACTCACCCACTAATACACAATAGCGGCAATAAATAGATACCTTAGACAACCAAAATTAATAAGGTGATGTTTGTTAAAAGATGCGTCTCGCAGCGACTCACTCGACACATTTGGCACAGCGTAGACGTATTTTTTATATCTCAGATACTGCACATATATTCATATCACTCTCGTTTAATGCACAAATAAACATCACATTAATCAGCATAAAATTTATGTTGGAATTTAAATGTTTTTTGCTCAAGCCCATCGTTGATGTTAATAGATATACGGTATTGCTCTAAGTCACTAAAAGGCAATACGGCCAGATAATAGATTGCTTTACCTTCTTTAACCTGTTTAAACGTCAGCTTTTTAATCACACCAATTAAGTTTTTAGCTTCGCCAGTTAAGATCACCGATTGTGCTGACTTGTCTTTCCTGTCTAACACTGAAATATTAATTAACGCATTAAATCTGCTACGTACTATGCCATATTGTTTAGCCACCTCAGGCGATAAAAAAGTAGTGTTCAAGGCTATATAATGGACGTCCCAGTTACCTAACACTTGCTTTTGTTCTGCGTGTGCTTGAGAAAAAAACATCAGCACTACTAATAATGTAATACTCAATAAGTAAGGGTAAACAACCTTCAAATTAAAAAATGCCAAATAAATCACCTAATAGTTTTTGAATAAACAATAACATAACGATCACGACCATCATCGACAAGTCTAATCCGCCCATCTCAGGCATTCTTCTACGAATAGGTGCCAGCATTGGTTCAGTGAGTTGACTTAATACTAATTCCATTGGGTTGTTGCCTTGACTTACCCAGCTCATAATGGCGCGCATAATAAGCACATACATCACCAATGTCAGAATTTCTTTAATAACGATGACAAATGATAGGATGACCACAGACATGATGTTGAGACCTGATCCTCCCAACACTACGTTAAGGGTGACAATCTTTAATCCTGCAACTATAAGCGCAAGTACAAAGGTCGCGGTATCTAAACGACCAATCGAGGGTAATATCCTACGCATTGGAGCCACAATTGGTTGGGTGGCTTTAACCACAAACTGGCTGAACGGATTGTAAAAGTCGGCTCTGGCAAATTGTAACCATAGGCGCAGCAGCACCACCATTAAATAAATGTTAAAAACAAAATCAATTAAAAACTGAACTGAACTCATATTCTGGATTTTCCTCGGTATTTATCTAAGTTGTGTGTTCTAAAATTGCTCAGCCATTTCTTTCGCCCGTTTGACCGCAGCTTGCATGGCGATGGAAACTACATGTTCTAAACCTTGTTGTTGAAACGATTCTATAGCCTTGGCAGTGGTGCCACCTTTAGAAGTAACTTGGGTGCGCAACTCGCTTAATTCAAGGTGAGAATTGTGACAAACCATTTCAGCAGCGCCTAACATGGCTTGCTGAACCATTAACCGAGCAGTAGCATGGTCAAATCCTTGCCGTTCTGTTTCTGTCTGCATGGCCTCTAAAAATAAGTAAAAGTATGCCGGGCTGCTGCCTGCCGCTGCAATCACACCGTCTATCATCGACTCTTTTTCAACCCAAGCAATTTCACCCACTTGACCCATTAAGTCAGCGGCATATTTTTTATCAATTTTATCAATGTTAACATCTGCAAATAGGCCAGTCATTCCCTTGCCTAATGAGCTAGGTGTATTGGGCATAGTCCGAATAATAGGGAATGATCCGCCAAGCATGTCCTGAAGCCTTGAGGTCGTGATGCCGGCCGCAATTGATACAAAAAGTTTATCACTTATGTTCTGTTCCAGTGCGAGCTTGGCACATACCTGCTCCATAAGTTGGGGCTTTACTGCAAGCACAATAACATCGGCTGCATCTAACGCCTCGTTATTTTCCTGGGTAACATTAATTTTAAAATCAAACTGCAGAGCTAACAGCTTGCCCATCGATGGATTACTTGCCGTTATCAAATTTGCTGGGTAAGCGTTGTTAACTAAGCCGCTAATGATGCTCCTAGTCATATTACCTGCGCCGATAAACGCTATTTTTCTATGTTGCATGATTGTCCTTTATTTATTACGCAAGCCAAAAATGGCTGAACCTACTCTGACCATAGTGCTACCATTATTAATGGCATTTTGGATATCTCCTGACATGCCCATAGACAATGTATCAACTGATGGGTATTGCTTTTTTAGATTGTCAAATAATGCCGCCATGTGATTAAAGCTGACTGTTTGTTCGGCCTGAGATTGATTAGCTTTAGGAATAGTCATTAGCCCACGCAATCTTAGATTAGGTAGCTCATTAATGGCTTTGGCAAAGTCATGTAGTTCGTTTACGCCTATACCCGCTTTATTTTTATCGTCATCAATATTCACCTGGATACACACGTTTAATGTTTTATGGGGTATTGTTTGGTCGTTTAGCCTCTTAGCTATTTTGAGTCGGTCGACTGCTTGCACCCAATCAAAGTTTTCAGCCACCAAGCGGGTCTTATTCGATTGTATCGGCCCAATGAAATACCATTCAATATCAGCGAGAGATTGTAGCATTTGTATTTTTTCTACGCCTTCTTGTACGTAGTTTTCACCAAACAAACGTTGTCCCGCTTCATACGCTTGCACGATATCAGATACGGGTTTGGTTTTACTCACCGCTAGCAATTTTACCGAATTTGATGGACGATGTGAGTCTAAGGTAGATTGCTCGACGGTTATTTGTACGCTTTTGAGTCGTTCTGCTATGGTTTCCATATTGCAACATGATATACGGAGAATATTGCTTGGATATTACCGAACTTTTAGCCTTTAGTGTAAAAAATAAAGCTTCTGATTTACATCTTTCTGCCGGATTGCCACCAATCATACGTGTTGACGGTGAAATGCGAAAACTAAATATACCTGCACTCGAGCATAAAGAAGTGCATGCTTTGATTTTTGAAATCATGAACGATAAACAGCGTAAAGAATATGAAGAGAACCTCGAAGCTGATTTTTCCTTTGAGGTAAAAGGCTTGTCACGCTTTAGGGTGAATGCCTTCATGCAAAATCGTGGTGCGGCCGCAGTATTAAGAACTATTCCAAGTGAAATCTTAAGTCTAGATGACTTAGGTGCACCGCAAATCTTTAAAAAAATCATCAATCAACCCTCGGGAATTATACTTGTGACTGGCGCTACAGGTTCGGGTAAAAGTACCACTTTAGCGGCCATGGTCGATCATATTAACTCGACCAAACGAGAGCATATTTTAACGATTGAAGACCCCATTGAATTTGTTCATGAAAACAAACTTTGTGTGCTTAATCAACGCGAAGTGCATAGAGACACACACAGCTTTAATAATGCGCTACGTTCTGCGTTACGTGAAGATCCTGATATTATTTTGGTGGGTGAATTACGAGATTTAGAAACTATCCGCTTGGCCATTTCAGCCGCCGAGACAGGACATTTAGTATTTGGCACATTACACACCAACTCAGCGCCTAAAACGATTGATAGATTAATTGACGTTTTTCCTGCTGCGGAAAAATCGATGATACGTTCCATGATGTCTGAGTCTCTACGAGCGGTTATTTCTCAAACATTATTGAAAAAAGTGGGGGGCGGGAGAGTGGCAGCTCATGAGATTATGCTAGGTATTCCAGCAATTAGAAATCTCATCCGCGAAGATAAAGTGCCTCAAATGTATTCGGTTATTCAAACAGGACAATCTCATGGGATGCAAACTATGGATCAGTGTTTGCAAAAGTTAGTAGCAAAAGGCCTTATTACGGTTCAAGACGCTGCAGCAAAATCTATCAATAAAAAAACCAATTCTAGTTTTGGGAATTAATTATGGAACTCACGACTTATTTAGAGGAGATGCAAGGTTTGGGTGCATCAGATTTATTTGTTACTGTTGGCTTTCCAGTTAGTGCAAAAGTAAACGGTCAAATGACTCCTCTAGGCGGTAGTAATTTAAGTGAAGAAGACGCTTTAGCTTTAGTGCATGATGCTATGAGCGACAAACAAAAAATTGAGTTTGAACAAACGAAAGAATGTAACTTTGCTATTGCTCGCGATGAAATTGGGCGCTTTCGTTGCAGTGCTTTTTGGCAAAGAGATATGGCCGGAATGGTTGTGAGGCTTATTATCACACAAATCCCTCAAGTTTCAGACCTAGGTTTACCTGAAGTATTAAAAGACGTCATTATGTCAAAGCGAGGATTGTTGTTATTTGTGGGTGCTACCGGTACGGGTAAATCGACCTCTTTAGCTGCATTGATAGGTCATAGAAATCAACATTCCAGAGGTCATATTCTGACTATTGAAGACCCGATAGAGTTTGTGCATGAACATGCCAATTGTGTGGTCACCCAGCGAGAAGTAGGTATCGATACTAAGTCCTTTGACGACGCATTAAAAAGTTCATTACGCCAAGCGCCTGATGTCATTATGATTGGTGAAATTCGCTCAATGGAAACCATGGAGTACGCTATGTCTTTTGCTGATACTGGACATTTGTGTGTAGCTACGATGCACGCCAATAATGCCAATCAAGCGATTGAACGAATTATGCATTTGGCGCCACCGGATCAACATGAAAAGTTACGCTTTGATCTAAGTTTAAATATGCGCGCCATTATTGCTCAACAATTAGTCCCCACGTCCGATGGTAAAGGCCGAGTGGCAGCTATCGAAATATTACTTAACTCACCTTTAGTCACAGACCTCATTCAGCGAAACGAAATTGGTGGTTTAAAAGAAGCAATGAAAAAAGGTAAGGAAATAGGCATGCAGAGTTTTGACATGGCCCTTTATGAATTGTATAAAGTTGGTAGAATTTCCTTAGATCATGCTATTCATCATGCTGACTCGCCAAACGATTTACGTCTTATGATCAAGCTAAATTCGGATGAGGGCAATCAACTTGGTTCGCTGTGTAATGTTTCTATTGATATGAATTAAGGATATCTTTGAATAAAGTTTACAGTCACCATGATCGCTTTATGGTCTTTCAAATCAAACAATTGCTTGATGAACAAGGTATTCCTTGTTTTGTGAAAAATGAATTTGCTATAGGTGCTATGGGGGAGTTATCACCTATTGACGTGTTGCCTGAAATCTGGATAAACGATGCACAATGGTTGCCAAAGGCCCTGAAGTTTATAGCAGACTTTGAAAATCAATCACTATATTCATATCCTTGGATATGCAGTCAATGCCATGAGCAAAATGTCGCTAGTTTTGAGCTTTGTTGGCAATGTGGCGAAGATAGGAGTGTATAAATTCAAACCTTTTACTCATAAGAAACCTAAAATTCATGTCGCTAAAAAATTTTGATTCTATTCAGATAGAAAACTTTGTTGAAGCTATGTGGTTAGAAAAGGGACTAAGTGAAAATACCCTTAGTGCTTATCGTTCTGATTTAAACAAGTTCGCACTTTATCTTGCCCGAGAAAGTGAAGAAGGTGGGCCAGTGCAATTAATCGATTTTGAAAAAGATGTATTGAATAAATATCTAGCCACGCGATATGACAGTGGGTTATCTGAGCGAAGCACTTCACGCTTTTTAAGTAGTTTACGTAGTTTATGCCAATATATGCTACGACAAAAAATTCGCAATGATGATCCAGTAAGCCTATTGCAAAACCCCAAACTTCCTCAGTCACTTCCTAAAACGTTGACCGAGTCGCAAGTTATCGACTTATTAAATGCGCCTAAAACCGACGATCCTATTCAATTACGTGATAAAGCCATGTTAGAGGTGTTGTATGCCACAGGGCTTAGGGTGACAGAGTTGGTGAGCTTAAAATTAGATCAACTGAGTATTCAACAAGGTGTGGTAAGAGTCACAGGTAAAGGCAATAAAGATAGACTGGTGCCGTTAGGTGAAGAAGCGATTGAGTGGGTTTCTACTTTTCTAAAACAAGGAAGAGGTGTGTTACTTAAATCCGCAAGTGACATTATTTTCCCAAGCAAACGTGGTGTGGCTATGACCCGTCAAACCTTTTGGCATCGAATTAAGTTATACAGTAAAATTGCTAATATACAAACCGACTTATCACCCCATACCTTGCGTCATGCCTTTGCTACTCATTTACTCAACCATGGAGCAGACTTACGAGTTGTACAGATGTTGTTGGGGCATAGTGACTTATCGACCACGCAAATCTATACCCATGTAGCGACTGAGCGATTGCAGAAACTGGTTGCGGAGCATCATCCGCGGGGATGATGAGTAAACATCAGATTAATAAACCTATTGATTGTTATGGATACTTAAATGACGTTGGTTTACATCTTGGGTTCAGCTAAACTACACCCACTGAATGTTTGAAATTATTTACTTTGTTGAGGGTCATATTACTAATGCAATTATTTGGAAAACTTATGAAAACGTGGATAAAAATCGGCGCTATTTTTAGCGGATTAATGCTCACCCTTAGTTTTAATCTGTCTGCTGCAGACAAAATGTCAAATTTTGAACAAGTAAAAGCCAAGCTTCAAGCGGGTCTTGGTCTGCAAATAAGCTCGATTGGCGATGCGCCAGTAACTGGCCTGTTGCAAATAATGACAGAGAAGGGATTGTTTTATACTAGCCAAGATGGCAAATATTTGCTGCAAGCACGTATTTATGATGTTGAAGAGGGGATGCGTAATTTAACCGAAGAAGCACTTGGAAGTGTGCGTTTAGGTGGTTTAGCAAAATTCAACGATGCGGTTATCGAATACAAAGCTGATAACGAAAAGTATGTGGTCAATGTCTTTACTGATATCACTTGCGGTTATTGTCGGAAACTACATGGCGAGATGGCACAATATAACGACTTAGGTATTACTGTCCGTTATCTCGCTTTCCCTAGAGGTGGCATTAATACTAACTCATACAATGATATGGTTTCCGTTTGGTGCGCGGATGATAAACAAGTAGCTATGAATAATGCTAAAGCTGGTGGCACCGTGGCAACTAAAAACTGTGAAACAAAAGTCGCCGAACAATACGCTTTTGGTCAGAAAATTGGCGTAAACGGTACACCTAATATCATAATGCCTGATGGTTCAGTTATTCCGGGTTATCAACCGCCTAAGCAACTTGAACAAGCGCTGAAAGCCCTGCTTTGATTGTTGATATTACGTCATTATTAAGCCTGTATTTTTAAGGATACCGGCTTTTTTGTTTTCACTTCTGCAATGGGTAAATATTTAAGTGCACATCAGCCGTAGACCTCAAAAAAATAGCCAACACTTTCCTGAGCAATTGCAT
Source organism: uncultured Paraglaciecola sp. (assembly GCA_905479025.1). The sequence continues at coordinate 8,035 of CAJQKX010000308.1, read as the reverse complement.
CCAAGATTAAAACAAATATATGCCGATAGAGGTGTGGATGAAGCTGCACAGCTGAATCGCAGTGCAAAAGCATTGTTGCATTATGACCAATTGCAAGGTGTTGAAAAAGCGGTTAGTTTGTTAGTTAACGCTTTAGCCAGCAACAAAAAAATTATCATCGTAGGTGACTTTGATGCCGACGGTGCCACAAGTACTGCATTAAGCATGATGTCTTTGTGGATGATGGGTTCAACCCATCATGATTATTTAGTGCCGAATCGTTTTGATTTTGGGTATGGCTTAAGCCCAGAAATAGTAGAAGTCGCGGCTCAGCAACAAGCAGAAGTGATCATGACAGTTGACAATGGGATTGCTTGTTTTACTGGTGTTGAAAAAGCCAAATCTTTGGGTATAACTGTCATTGTAACTGATCACCATTTAGCAGCTGAATCATTGCCTATTGCTGATGCAATCGTCAATCCAAACCAACCTGGTTGTGGGTTTTTGTCTAAAAACTTAGCAGGTGTTGGTGTCGCATTTTATTTAATGTTGGCGTTGCGAGCAGAGCTGAAAGCCAATGGTTGGTTTGAACAACAAGGTTTACCAGTGCCTAACTTGGCCACATTATTAGATTTGGTAGCACTTGGCACTGTAGCGGATGTTGTTCCGTTAGATGACAACAATAGAATACTGGTACACCAAGGTTTACAGCGTATTCGTGGCGACAAATGTCGGCCGGGTATACAGGCGATCATTGACGTAGCAGGTAAACAGAGAAATCGTTTAGTGGCCTCTGATTTGGGGTTTGTAGTCGGCCCACGACTTAATGCTGCTGGGCGCTTAGACGATATGTCGTTGGGAATAGAATGTTTGATGACGGACGATCCTGCACGCGCGAGGCAAATTGCCGTACAGTTAGATAGCTTAAATCGTGAGAGACGCGAAATTGAAGGCTCGATGCAGCAAGAAGCAGTTAAAGCTTTAGAGGGGGTAGATCTTGAAGAAAGCGCATTACCTTTTGGTTTAGTGCTGTATCAAGCCGATTATCATCAAGGAGTGATTGGTATTTTAGCAGGGCGTATTAAAGATAAATATTATCGACCTACGATCGCTTTTGCTCATCAGGACGATGACACACTTAAAGGCTCAGCTCGTTCTATTCCTGGTTTACATATTCGTGATTTACTTGAAGAAATAAACAGCCGTTATCCCGATATTATTGGTAAGTTCGGTGGCCATGCTATGGCAGCGGGTCTCAGTTTACCCTTAAAAAACTTATCTGCTTTTGAGCAAGCTTTTCATCAGATTGCTGAAGAAAATCTTAAAGGTACACCCTTAGCTGGCGAATTGATTTCTGATGGTGAGTTGCAGACCGAAGACTTTACCTTAGCTTTTGCTCTCTGTTTAAAAGAAGCAGGGCCTTGGGGGCAGGGGTTTCCAGAGCCACTTTTTGATGGCGAATTCGAATTGATAGATCAACGCTTAGTAGGCAGTAAACACTTAAAAATGATAGTTAAGCATCAAAGTGGTGTGTTAATCGATGCTATTGCTTTTAATGTCGACTTGGCCTTATGGCCTAATGCACGATGCAGTCATGTGAATATTGCATATAAGTTAGACATCAACGAATTTCGTGGCAGAACTAGCTTGCAATTAATGGTTGAGGGAGTGAGCGCTTTATAGCTCTAGCAACCTACACCCAACAATAGATACCCAGACCACCTCAAAATTATGGATTTAACTGGATTTGAAAGGAAGTTAGGCAAAGCAACTATTTTTAGATTTTGTAAGCTAAGTTAAAATGACAGCGCATGTTGCATGGATTGAAAACACCTCCTAAAGACATCGTCCAAGGCTCTCCACTACTGCGTTGCACCAACTCATAAGGTGATTAACATGCAGTGTTTGGTGCGTCTTGAATTGAAGAGCCCCAAGTTGCTCTGAAATAGGCATTTTGCGGTGAGTTGGGTATTATTATTTATGTGCTTTGAGATAAGTGCTAGAATTGTTTTTTTTAACTGAATTTATTAGTGACCATGGTAAAAAAAACCGATGTAGAAAAATTGCTGGATAAGCACGATAATCTTACTCATTCTGAAGAGTTGGTCGTCATTTCACATGTCCAGAGAAAAGACGATGACTGGTTTATGAATACCTTATTGGTTGAAGGTACAGAAGTACCTTTTAAATTTCGACGCAGAAAGGTATATAAAAATCTGACAGGAGCGAGAGTCAATTTAACTTATTACCCAATGAAAGAAGAAATTGCCGGTATGGAGTTTGAAGCCATGAAAGTTGTTCGGATAAAAGTAAGTTAGTCTTAAACTTGTTATATAAGGATTTTAACGTTGCTACCTGAGCAACTTACCGGCTTTGTGTTACATCGACGCTCATATCGAGAAACCAGCTATTTAACCGATTTATTTACTCTTGAACTAGGTAAAGTCAGTGCCGTTGCAAGAGGTGTTCGAGGCAATAAAGGTGACAAAAAAAGTTTATTGCAGTCATTTCAGCCCTTGTTGCTATCGGTTTCGGGTAAACATGAATTGCGTAACCTTCACCAACTAGAATCAGCCGGTTCCATGTTGCAACTTACTGGCCATCAATTATTTTCAGCCATGTACTTGAATGAGTTGCTGAATCGATTATTACCTAAAGAAGTCCCTCATCCTGAGTTATTTATATCCTATCAACAAAGCCTACAATGGTTAGCGGCTGGTGGAGATATCGAGCCTTGTTTACGTCAATTCGAATTATCGCTGTTAGATGAAATGGGGTACGGTTGTGATTTAACTCAAGAATATGAGAATGGAAAAACTATCGAGCCGAATGTTGACTATTGTTTGGTCCTAGAAAGCGGGATCAAACGTATTGATATTAGTGCGCAGGGTGAGCAAGGACTTAACCCGCAAGGATCTAATCGATTCACCGGAGAAGCATTATTACAAGTGAGTCAACATATTTGGACGCCAAACAGCCTACAATGTGCAAAACGAATTACCAGAATGGCACTCTCACCGCTACTAGGTCGTAAACCACTTAAGAGCCGAGAGTTGTTTCAACAAACTTGGATGGCTGCAAAATCAGCCAATATTGGGAACGCGAAATGAAGGAAATTTTACTCGGTGTGAATATTGATCATATTGCTACCTTACGCAATGCCAGAGGCACGGCTTACCCAGATCCTGTTCATGCAGCAGAAGTAGCTGAAAGAGCTGGCGCTGATGGTATTACGGTGCATTTACGTGAAGACAGACGACATATTAATGATCGCGATGTACAGATTCTTAAACAAACCATTCAAACTCGTATGAACCTTGAGATGGCAGTGACCGAAGAAATGCTGCAGATTGCTGAGCAAATAGGTCCCGAACTTTGTTGTTTGGTTCCTGAGAAGCGAGAGGAGTTGACCACAGAAGGCGGTTTGGATGTCGCGGGTAATCAATCAAAAATGAATGTGGCTTGTGCTCGTTTAGCTTCCGCAGGAATTTTGGTGTCGTTATTTATTGATGCCGATAAAAATCAAATCGATGCAGCTTTAGAAGCAAATGTGCCTTTTATAGAGATTCATACAGGTCAGTACGCAGAAGCTAACAACGAAGCAGAACAACAAAAAGAGTTAGATATCTTGATAGAGGGCATTCAATATGCTCACTCAAAAGGTTTGAAGGTTAATGCCGGCCACGGTTTGCATTATCACAATGTAAAACCTATAGCGGCTATTCCTCAGTTGTATGAACTCAATATTGGTCATGCGATTATTGCCCGTGCTGCATTTGATGGATTGCATAAGGCCGTGGCAGATATGCACCGATTGATGCAAGAAGCAAGAGCTTAAGAGCGGTGTCGATTATGGGGCTGGGCACTGATGTGGTAGAAATAGCCAGGATTGCTAGTCAGTTAGATAAGTCACAGCGTTTAGCCGCACGTGTATTAACGCCGACCGAAATGCAAACGTTTAACGCCCATAAATTTCCTGAACGATTTTTAGCTAAGCGCTTTGCTGCCAAGGAAGCGGCAGTAAAAGCTTTAGGCACTGGAATTGGAAGTGGCGTCAGTTTTCAAAATGTGGAAGTGGTAAATTTGTCTTCGGGCCAACCTACACTTGAGTTTTCAGGAAAATTTGCTGAATTGTGCGAAAAACACAATATCAGTCGCAGTTTTATCTCAATTTCTGATGAACAACATTATGCAATGGCCACCGTTGTTTTAGAATCTAGCTAATATTCAAGGCGATGAAATTATTGGCTGTTAGCGCACTATTTTGGTGCCACTTAGGACAAGTGTGATGCAACTGCTATCAGTTAACCCCCTTTAGGCCTGATTACATAGGAGGTTGATGCAGTAAATGTTGGCTCGTAATATGAAGGTAATATGAGAACGACATAAAGATAGTATGAAAAATGTGAATTTTTTTGTTGTCTCACTCAATTATTTTTTAACCTACCTAGTCAGGTTTAGGTGAAGTAGGACAGGTTTATATGGTTTCAATTCGAACAGTACATGAAGATGACCGCCCGCCGTTTGATGAATGGCTGGCAGCTTTAAACCTGCCTGAGGCAAGCAAACAAAAACTCAGAGATGTATCCGATACTCCAGAAATACTGCTAATTGGGCAGGAAATGGTGGAGATCCTTCATGAATTACACATGGATGACGAAACCCTTCAAGCAGCGTTAATTTACCCCTATTGCCAGGTACATGAGTTGGATGAAGAGCAAATCACTGAACAGTTTGGCGAAGGTATTCAAAAGCTAATCGTGGGTGTCAGGCGTATGGATGCGATCAAATCTTTGCATACCCGTGCCAACAGTAAAAAGAAAAACGATGAAGTCCAAATTGATAACGTGCGTCGTATGTTGTTGGCCATGGTAGAAGATGTTCGGGCTGTGGTGCTTAAGCTTGCTGAACGTATTTGCACCTTACAAAAAGTCAAACATGAAGATGAAGAAACCCGGGTTTTGGTCGCTCGTGAGTGCGCTAATATTTATGCACCGCTTGCTAATCGATTAGGGATAGGTCAATTAAAATGGGAGCTGGAAGATCACTCCTTTCGTTATTTACATCCTAATACTTATAAACAAATTGCCACATTATTAGATGAACGCCGCGCTAACCGACAGCATTATATTGAGGATTTTGTAGGTGAATTACAAAAGGTACTCGATTCACAAAATATTAAAGCTAAGGTGTATGGAAGGCCTAAACACATTTATAGCATCTGGAAAAAGATGCATAAAAAGCATCTTGATTTTGAACAACTGTATGACATACGAGCCGTGCGTATTATTGCTGATCGCCTGCAAGATTGTTATGCTGCATTAGGCGTAGTGCATGCCACGTGGAAACATATCCCTGATGAATTCGATGATTATATAGCTACGCCCAAGGCCAACGGTTATCAATCCATTCATACGGTGACTTTGGGTAAGCAAGGCAAAACCATTGAAATTCAAATTCGTACCGCACAAATGCATGAAGATGCCGAGCTTGGTGTGGCCGCACATTGGCGCTATAAAGAAGGCACCACCTCAAGCCGATCTGGTTATGAAGAAAGGATTAACTGGCTACGTAAAATATTACTTTGGCAGGAAGAAGTCGCAGAAAGTGGCGATTTAGTAGAAGAATTGCGCAGTCAGGTATTTGATGATCGTGTTTATGTGTTTACGCCTACAGGTGATGTGGTTGATTTACCGCTTGGTTCAACGCCACTGGATTTTGCATATTACATTCACAGTAATGTAGGTCATAGATGTATTGGCGCAAAAATTACGGGCAGGATCGTGCCTTTTACTTATGAATTACAAACTGGCGATCAGGTTGAAATTCACACAGGTAAACATTCAAACCCCAGTCGAGACTGGATGCACCCTGGATTAGGTTATGTATATTCGTCCCGTGCCCGAGCCAAAATTCAAACTTACTTTAAGAAACAAGATAAAGGTAAAAACCAACAAGCGGGTAAGGAATTGCTCGATAGAGAATTGAGCAAAATCAATTTTGAGTCGAAGATGGCTAGCGAAGCAACCACACGTTTTAACATGCAAAACCTCGATGACTTGTACGCAGCCATTGGCGGTGGTGATATACGTATCATGCAGGTAGTACACTTTTTACAGCAAAAATATGCACCTGAGCCTGAATTAAAAATAAGATCAAAAAAACCACAATCTGCCAAGTTTAAAAAAGACAGTATAGTGGTGGAAGGAGTGGGCAATTTAATGAATCAAATTGCTGGATGTTGCCAACCATTACCGGGTGAGTCTATCTTAGGTTATATCACACAGGGGCGAGGGGTGAGTGTACATAGAGAAGACTGCGAACAGCTCAATAATCTATTAGACCAACATCCAGAACGACAAATTGACGTTAATTGGGCCAGCAACTTACAAGCGGCATTTCAAACCAAATTACATGTTTTAAGTGATGACAGAGCGGGTGTTTTGAGAGATGTTACCACGGTTATCGCCAACGAGAGGGTCAGTTTGCTAGGAGTAAACAGCATCAGCGATACTAAGCTTAACAGAGCTAAAATAGAATTAAGTCTAGAAGTAAAAGACTTATCTTGTTTGTCAAAAGCTATAAGCCGGTTACAACTTATTAAAGGTGTTACTGAGGTATTAAAGGTAGATAAGTAATATGCTAAAAATTAACACCAATACTGACCAATTGTTGCGTTTACTAGAAATTATGCAGCAATTACGCTCACCTATAACAGGATGTCCGTGGGATCAAAAACAAAGTTTTAAAAGCATAGTGCCCCACACAATCGAAGAAACTTACGAAGTGGCTGACGCTATTTTTAGTGGCGATATGCAAAACATCAAAGATGAGTTGGGTGACCTGTTGTTTCAAATCGTGTTTTACGCGCAGCTTGGAAAAGAGCAGGGCGATTTTGATTTTGAAGATATTGCTAAGGCCATCAGTGATAAGTTGATACGGCGTCATCCCCACGTGTTTGATCCTTCTTATGTATCTGATGCAATCAAGCTTAAAATAGAAAACGACTGTAACACCCAAGATAAACTCAAAAATCAGTGGGAGCAGATAAAAGCTCAAGAGCGCGCAAGCAAAAACGAAGAGCTGGATACCAGTACGTTAGCCAATATTCCTCAGGGCATGACACCTCTACTGCGAGCCCAAAAAATACAAAAAAAATGCTCTAATGTTGGATTTGACTGGACTGAATTGCCACCGGTTGTCGCTAAAATTTATGAAGAAATAGAAGAAGTCTTAGTTGAAGTAAATGCATCGGAGCGTGACCAACAGGCAGTGGAGGAAGAGATTGGTGACTTATTGTTTGCAGTCGTAAACTTAGCCCGTCATACCTCAGTTAACGCTGAATCAGCCTTAATAAAAGCCAATCGAAAATTCGAAAAGCGTTTCAGGCAGGTTGAGCAAGTGATAGAAAAAGAAGGGCTTAGCATGGAATCTGCTAGTCATCAGCAAATGGAAGCCGCTTGGCAGGATATCAAAAGCCGATAACTATACCCACTTCATACACATTATTTTTATTTAAGACATAAAAAAGTCAGGTTATTATGTAAATAACCTGACTTTTAAAGTCATTTTTAATGATTATATTTTAGTTTTCAGCCTGAATACTAAACCAAATAAACACAGTATTATCCATCCTAAACTCCCACCGCCTGAAGAGTCTGATAAAACAGGTGTTGGAAGAAATACGGGGGTAGGCGTCACCACTACGGGTACAGTAAATACAAGATTACGGACCAATCCTTTATCGTCACCTTCAGAAACTGCGGGATCTTTGTTATAGGTCCAATTGATGATATTTATACCTTCTGCTAAGTCAATACTCATTTGTGTGAATTCCACTTCACCTGATATGGACTCAATCAGTTCTCCGTTAACGTAGAGATAAAGTGCATCGTAGGGTTCAAAGTCTGGGTCAGTTATATCCAAGTCTGTATTCTCTTCAGACGATACAGACCAATCGAAAGTGAGAACACCTTCACCCTCAATTCGAGCCACTACTATGCTGTCTTGAAGATCACCATTAGTACCACTTTCAATTCCTTCAACTGCATTGGCC
>CAJQKX010000307.1 GCA_905479025.1 uncultured Paraglaciecola sp. | reverse complement strand
AAACTTAGAAAGACTTCCCGCGCAAATTACAAGCCTGTCAAAAGATGCGATTGCTCTCTTAACCGATTCAGCATCTTTTCCGAAAGCGTGGTAATGATTCCAACCCACTCCGAGCTTTCTCGCAGTTTCGTAAACATCATTTCGGTTGGGAGTAATAACTAAAAGCCTAACGCCTTCCCCATAGCGTTGAACGTCTTCTTTGATAATTCCCTCAAACTTTCCAGACCCAATTCTCCCATGAACAATATGCATTCCTTGTTCTGAGATATTGGGTTGCAAATGATTTCTGTGGAGTTGTCGTTGAGGAATTTCAGTCTTTTCAATCCCCCATCTTTCATAGACAAGCGGGTCTTTTGCTTGCATAAGACTCGCGGCCAGTACGCGAGCCTTCTTTACCTTTCTTTCAAAGTTAGCTGGATCTAAGTAGATTTTCGGATATTTTTGAAGCTCTGCCCAAAGCAAATGATTTAATCCGTCATCATCATTAAGAGCATGGTGAATCAGTTTAGTAAGAAATTGGTTCATTAGCTCGGGCGAGACTTCTTGGCCCTCAACGGATTTCAATCCATGAGTCTTGTAATGTTTCCAAAGCGAATCAAGATTCATCGAACTGATCTCAACTTCTTTCTTGCTTCAATTCCTTGCCAGACAAAAACGCGAGCTTTTTCCTTCGCCTCTTCTATCTCTGATTCAATCATGAGCTTCCAATTAGCCAAAGAAACATCATCAGGGCGATCATTCATATAATTTTTAAGCAAAGCCTTGAATGCGAAGCCTTGAGTGCTGTATCGAAGCCTTCTGTAGTAATTTCTGATCTGACTATCGCAATGAGAGTGGGGGTGAAATTCATTCTGGATTTCTATCGGTTTCCAAAGAGGATAGAGCCTTATGTAGTCATCCTCAGTTAATCTAATACCTTTTGCCATCTTTTTTCGGGTTAATCCTCCTTCTTTGTAGTGTTTTACTCCTTCTTAAAAGACTAAAAATTCTTCTTATTGATATTTAATGTTATTATTTTAACAAGTTTGAGCTTCTCTGTCAAGATTTAAATTTTGTAAGGTGTTGATTTTAAACGATTTTTATGGGTTTGCTGCGGAGACTTGTGATAGGGTATTATAAGGAATTGAATAAGGAGATATGGATATGGATTTAAAAGTATTTGCAGTAGTTATAACCACCTTTGCGCTCTCAAGCTGCATACAAGAGCCTTACGAGATAGACTACTACGAGTGTCTGTTAAACAACGGAACGCCGGATTACCAAGTGTATCCAACAGAGGTCACTCTTTCGATTGATAGAACGAATGGAAAATTTGGTGTAGACGGGGTGGAGCATGATCTTACGTCCACTGAGAAAAGGCTCTTTACAACTTTTCAAGAGGAGACTAGCTATAATATTCATAAATTCCGATACATGTTCATACCGAAAAATCCACTGACAAGACCTTTTTTAACCGTGAATTCAACTTTGCGTTACCACACCTCATTCGTCCCTTATGAAGAATACACAGAGGACGGATTTTGTAAATTTATTAAAAGTGAGTCGTTTTAGTGGGTATGGATATGGATGTAAAAGTATTCAAAATCTGGAATGTTCGTTAAGACATCTGGAAAAGGAAAGAGCTCAAGTTGGAATACGGTGAAATAGTTTAGGCAAAAGAAAACCCGCCGAAGCGGGTTAAGTTTTTTATTTTAGATTTACATTCCTAAGAACTTAACAACTATAACTCCTAAAAATGCTCCACTTGCTATCAATGCCATCTCTTTCCTTGATGGTTCTTTGTTACTTGTCCAACCATACATGGGAGCTTGTCCTTCTGTGAATCTGTCGAGTGCCTTTTTCATTAGAATGGCACTCCCCGATACATCGCTTCCATTTCTTCATGGATATTTCTGAACTCTGGCTTTGTGCTCTCTCCTGTTTGGTATAGCTTTTCCAAAATTGCTTGAGCGGGTGATTGTCCTAAATCAATCTCTTGTTGCTTTGGAGCAAGTCCTAGGTCAGCTGAACGAAGGTAAACTCCAAATTCGTCTGGGGCGGTGTATTCTCCCCAATAAGCTCCCATATCTTCTAAATATTCACCTGTTTCTTCACCCATCATTGATTCACCGATACTAATATCGTGCAAATCACTGAAGCTTTTTGTTGGATGAATCTTTGCCAAAGCTTCTTTCATTCCTTGAATGGAGCCGTCAAAGACGGCTCGTGCTTCATGGTCTACATATATCGTTGAGAGGAAAGTTACGTTGTTCATTAGACCACCTCCTGCAAGTTAGCTTTCTTAACCCAATCCTTCTGGTCTTCGTTCCATCGAATTGTTTCAGGATCAAGCTCAACCCAAAGATCAGTTTCAGCGTCATATTCCTTCTTAGGGGGATTATCAGCATCAATCTTTGTCTTAGGAGCACAAGCTCTGCCGCACATTTCATCAATTACAGGATTATCACCACGCTTCAAGTTTTCTAAATATGATTTGAACTCCTTGAGGGTAGCTAATACTTTATCTCCTACCTTCCCGTTCGCATCTGTTTTTAGCTTGAAATAGTCGAGACGTTTCTCTTCTACTTCTCCTGTTGCGTTATCTGTTACATTAAAAATATTGATATTTTGCACTCTTTCCAATCCAACTTTGAAGAATACGTGGACTATATCTTTCTCAGGATAGCCATCTTCCGATTTGTGGAATGTAAAGCAATCACTCTTCAAAGGGGGAAATATTGCAGGCCCTTCTATCCATCGTCCTTCAGCGTGATCGATTGACTGATTCAACTTCACTATTGCTTTGGCGATTGCTCTTGGGAAGCAAGGTTCTGCTTCTTTGTTAGCTCCGCCCTTTCTAGTAGCGTGTGAATCAAGATTTCGTGCATTAAAGTTAAAGTGTGTCATTTGCGTACCTATTTAAGTTAGTTTGTCTTTCATTGTTGTCCATACCTTTCGGCAGGGGTTTAAGTTACTTCTCATAAATAATGTGTTCTCTTATTTATGGTTCCTATTTTACTGCTTTTTACTTTTTTGTCAACTTCTTTTTTACTTTATTTACTTCTTTGTTTACTTTTTTATATTCTTCTTGAACTCACCACTATTAGATCTTGCCCTTTACGAATATGTATCTATTAGACCATCTATAGCCTTCTTTGTCAACTTTATTTATCTTCTTTTCGTCTTTTTTCAGCATCTTTTCGCGATTTATTTTAAGGAACAGCTCTCATGCGGGTTTCAGCTATGCTCCTAAGATGGCTTGTTTTAA
>CAJQKX010000306.1 GCA_905479025.1 uncultured Paraglaciecola sp. | reverse complement strand
CCTAAAGTTTGCCACAGTTGGGTGGCGAAAATGAGGTCGTCATAATATTTTGATATATCTGCAGCACGTTTCTTTATTTCTTCATTTTCAACAATATCGTCAAAAATGCTACTGGGATCACCAAACAGGTTCCGTAAAATATGGGTATATGAGCGAGAGTGAATAGTTTCAAAAAATGACCATGTTTCTACCCATGTTTCTAATTCTGGTATAGAAATAATGGGCAAAAAAGCGATGTTAGGACTTCTACCTTGAATTGAATCAAGCAATGTTTGATATTTCAGGTTAGAGATAAAAATATGCTTTTCTGAGTCACTTAGCTTTTGAAAATCGACTCTGTCTTTACTTACATCAACTTCTTCAGGGCGCCAAAAAAAGCTAATTTGTTTTTCAATCAACTTTTCAAAAATTGTATGCTTTTGTTGGTCATAACGCGCCACATTGACTGGGTTTCCAAAAAACATTGGCTCTGTCAAAGGGTTATTATTTATTTGATTAAAAGTTGTATATTTCATTAATTATTGTTGCCATTAAAAATTCAAACCACTCAGAAAAAAGCTGCTAATGCAGCTTACTGAAATCTATATTTTACAAGCGCCACCTGCGCAATCATCATCTTCTTCTATTACCACTTCTTTAGGCACAAACTCTTGGTTAGACAGTTCTTGTTGAGTAGGGTCGTCTGCTCCGTCACGAGTATTATGGTAGTACAGCGTTTTAATTCCAAGTTTGTAGGTGGTCAACAAGTCTTGAATCAGTAACTTCATAGGCACTTTGCCACCTTCGTAATTATTTGGGTCGTAACTGGTGTTAGCAGATATGGTTTGGTCAACAAATTTTTGCATAATCCCAGCCAGCTGCAAGTAACCATCGTTTGATGGTAAGTCCCATAACAACTCGTATTTGCCCTTAAGTCTTTCGTATTCAGGTACAACTTGTTTTAACACGCCATCCTTGCTGGACTTTATACTGATATGACCCCGAGGAGGTTCAATTCCATTTGTCGCATTTGATATTTGCGACGATGTTTCTGAGGGCATCAAGGCCGACAGTGTGCTGTTGCGTAAACCATATTGTTTAATATCGGCTCTGAGTGAATTCCAGTCACAATGCAGCGGCTCGTCACAAATTTTATCAAGCTCCTTTTTATAAGTATCAATTGGCATTAGGCCTTGGAAATAAGTGGTTTCGTCGAATTTAGGACAAGCCCCTTTTTCTTTGGCTAAATTACAAGACGCTTGCATCAAATGATATTGCATGGATTCGAAAGTTCTATGTACTAAGCCATTAGCACTACCGTCTGAATATTTCACACCATTTTTAGCGAGATAATAAGCAAAATTAATGACACCTATACCTAATGTGCGCCGACCCATTGTGGCGTTTAACGCTGCAGGAACAGGGTAATCTTGGTAATCCAGTAAATTATCGAGTGCACGTACCGCTAAATCAGACAGCTCAGCAAACTCGTCTATACTTTCGATTGCACCTAAGTTAAACGCTGACAAGGTACATAGAGCAATTTCGCCATTCTCATCATTCACATGCTCCAAAGGTTTAGTCGGTAAGGCGATTTCTAAACATAAATTGCTTTGACGAACCGGAGCCAAGTTAGGGTTGAATGGGCTGTGAGTATTGCAGTGATCAACATTCTGCAAATAAATACGTCCAGTACTGGCCCGCTCTTGCATAAATATGCTGAATAACTCAATGGCTTTGATGTGTTTTTTACGGATGCTTTCATCATTTTCGTACTGTGCATATAAACGTTCGAATTCATCTTGGTCAGCAAAGAAAGCGTCGTAAAGTCCTGGCGTATCTGAAGGGCTAAACAGGGTAATGTGCTGATCTTTGATTAAGCGGGTATACATAAGCTTATTAAACTGCACACCATAGTCCAGATGTCGTACACGGTTTTCTTCAACGCCTCGATTATTTTTCAAGACCAAAAGTGATTCGACTTCTAGATGCCACAAGGGATAAAACAATGTTGCAGCGCCACCACGCACCCCCCCTTGAGAACAACTTTTTACCGCTGTTTGGAAATGCTTGTAAAAAGGAATACAACCTGTATGAAAGGCTTCGCCACCACGGATCGGGCTACCTAATGCTCGAATACGCCCCGCATTAACACCAATTCCCGCACGTTGGCTAACATATTTTACTATGGCGCTGGCTGTGGCATTAATTGAGTCTAGACTGTCACCGGCTTCGATTAACACACACGAACTAAATTGACGTGTAGGGGTTCTGACGCCAGCCATAATTGGTGTGGGTAACGAAATTTTGAACTTAGACGTCGCATCATAAAAACGTTTGATGTAATCCATACGCGTGTTTTTTTCATGTTTAGCAAATAAACAAGCCGCCACTAATATGTAAAGAAACTGCGCACTTTCGTAAATTTCGCCAGTTACACGGTTTTGAACTAAGTACTTTCCTTCAAGTTGTTTAACTGCAGCATAACTGAAATTCATATCACGCCAATGGTCAAGGTAGTTATCCATTTCATCGAATTCGGCGGGGCTGTAATCTTGCAGTAAATGCTTATCGTACTTGCCTTTATCAACCATATTCTTAACATGGTCTTTTAAAACAGGTGGTTCAAAACGACCATAGGATTTCTTGCGTAAATGAAATATGGCTAATCGCGCAGCTAAATATTGATAGTCCGGGCAATCTGTTGAAATAAGGTCGGCAGCAGAACGAATGAGAGTTTCGTGGATATCGGCGGTTTTAATACCATCATAGAACTGAATGTGTGCTTTTATTTCTACTTGCGAAACGGAAACGTTATTTAATCCTTTAGCTGCCCATTCGATTACTTTGTGGATTTTATCCAAGTCTATAATTTCGCGTTCGCCAGTACGTTTGGTGACGTATAAATTGTTATTCATGTTTTCAGCCGTTTCTTTATTTTCTTAAGTCAAATAGATAACTTTTACTTAGCACAAAATGCATCTTTGGAGTTGCTTACCCCTGTGCCTTTAATTATTTGTTAATTCTAACAAGTATTTGCTGTTCTTAAATTTGTTATTCAGTTGCATTCTCATAATCAACACAACACAAGATAGTGAGGTTTTTGATCCATTGCAACCCAACATATAGTGTTTTTGTGTGCGGTCTTGGTGCAGTAACAAAAAGTTAGTAGTGACTCACCTAAAACCGCCTTTTGAGTTTCGGTTAATCGAAATGCAAGAAGAAAATAACGATATTTTTTTATTAAACTTTTTTAATGTAAAAAAACAATGGTTATCATTTATCGATATAAAGGGGTAAAAATAGACAGTAAGCACTAGATGTCGTGTTTTCTTATAAAATAGCGTTATTTTGTTGGCTTAAAAATAACCTAATAATTCTCCGGGGCTATCAATACTAAGGTCCGCATTCCAGCTTTTAGTTTGTTGTATATCAGAGATATAACCATATTGTGCAATCACACTAAACATATTCGCAGAATTAGCCGCCTGAATATCTCGCTTAGCATCTCCTATGTACCATGTATTAGGTAATGCGAGTTCAAGTTTTTCTTCGGCATGCAACAAAGGCAATGGGTGGGGTTTTCTCTCGCTTAAAGTATCACCACTTATAATTACCCCACAGTTTTGTAGAAGGGGGAATGAGGTGATTAACTGCAACGTTAAAAATTCTGGTTTGTTAGTAACTATGCCCCATGGAACTTTATTTTGATTCAGTGCCAACAATAAACTTTCAACACCAACAAAATATTCAGTCTCTACACATATATTATTTTCATAATAATCTAAAAATTGTTGCCGCAAGCCAGCAAAATCATAATCTTTTAGATCTTCCCCAAAACCTAATTCAAGCATACCTTTGGCCCCATCAGAGGCTATGTTACGGTAAATTTTATAATCCACAGTTGGGCGTTTTAGACCTACCAATATTTGATTTAAAGCATTTCCTAAGTCTCTTGCTGTATCTAGTAGTGTGCCATCAAGGTCAAATAAAATTGCATTTGGTTTTTTTAACATCTAAACATCACTATTTCGACAATGAAGGATATAGTTCACATCAACATTTTGATTCGACAAATAATATTCTTGGCTAATGGGGTTCATATGCAAACCGATGATCCTTTGCACCGAAAGTTGTGTGTCATCTATCCAAGACATTAATTCTGAAGGTTTAATAAACTTGTCGTGTTGGTGAGTGCCTTTTGGTACTAGACCTAACACATACTCAGCGCCCACTACCGCCATCAAGTAAGATTTAATATTTCGGTTCAAGGTAGAAAAAAACACATGTCCACCGGGCTTCACTAATCGATAACATGCTTGAACCACAGAGCTGGGGTCAGGGACATGTTCTAGCATCTCCATACAGGTTACCACATCAAATCTAGCTGGATATTTTTCGGCAAATTCCTCGGCTGTAGTCTGCTGATAGTCTGCAATTAAACCTGATTCCAATCCGTGTAAACGGGCGATTTCTAGGGGGGCTTCACCCATGTCAATGCCCGTTACTTGCGCACCATGACGTGCCATGCTTTCTGCCAGAATACCACCACCACATCCTACATCTAATACTTTTTTTTCTGATAAACCGTCACAATGTTGTTGAATATAATCTGTTCTTAAAGGATTGATTTGATGCAAAGGTTTGAACTCACCAGCAAGATCCCACCATCTTGAAGCTAACTCAGAAAACTTTTGTATTTCGTTATGATCCACATTTTGTTTATTTTGCATATTTCACATTTGACCTGATTATCAATTTTATCTTAGTTAATACCATCTTAATCTACTACTTGGGCAAATAAAATCGCATGTTTGTTAATTTTCTACATGTTTGATTACTACAGGCGTGACTTCTTTCTATTCATTTTAATTCGTAGATGATAAGATCAGTCGGTTGAAAATAAAGATAAATTTAGGTGAAAACGTAAACCTAATTTTGAGTTCTAGCTTGAAATTGACCATACGAATTTCACTTAACTAGTATTCTAATAATAACGACTAGGGACAAGGCTGTATATGACTGAACACGCCCATGAAATTCTTCCAATTAATATAGAAGAAGAACTTAAAAATTCTTATCTCGACTATGCGATGAGTGTTATTGTTGGCAGGGCGCTGCCTGATGTTCGAGATGGATTAAAGCCGGTTCATCGCCGGATTTTATTCGCCATGAACGAATTGAAAAACGATTTTAATAAACCTTATAAAAAATCTGCCCGTGTGGTCGGTGACGTAATAGGTAAATATCACCCTCATGGTGATTCAGCTGTTTATGAAGCTATTGTACGTATGGCTCAGCCTTTCTCCCTTAGGTATATGTTAGTTGATGGTCAAGGTAACTTTGGTTCGGTCGACGGTGATTCAGCGGCGGCTATGCGTTACACCGAAATTCGTATGTCAAAAATTGCCCACGAATTATTGGCTGATTTAGAAAAAGAAACTGTTGATTTTGTACCCAATTATGACGAGTCGGAATTTATTCCTAACGTTTTACCAACCAGAGTACCTAATTTGTTGATTAATGGTTCTTCTGGGATTGCAGTAGGTATGGCGACCAATATACCGCCACATAACCTCACTGAAGTGGTGAATGGTTGTATCGCGATGGTTGATAATCCTGACATCACTATCGAAGAATTAATTGAACGCATTCCAGGTCCTGATTTCCCCACTGCCGCATTTATTAGTGGTAGAAAGGGCATTGAAGAAGCCTATCGTACAGGTCGCGGCAAAATTTATATGCGTGCTCGTGCTGAAATTGAAACTGAAGACAACGGTAAAGAAACCATCATTGTTCACGAAATTCCTTATCAGGTGAACAAAGCGCGTTTGATTGAAAAAATCGCTGACCTGGTTAAAGATAAAAAAATTGAAGGCATTTCTGCCCTGCGTGACGAGTCTGATAAAGACGGTATGCGCATTGTTGTTGAAGTGAAACGCAATGAATCTGCAGAAGTACTACTAAACCACCTTTACTCTCAAACTCAAATGCAAACTGTGTTTGGTATCAATATGGTGGCACTAGATAAGACCCAGCCTAAAATTTTCAATCTTATGGATATCCTCAAGGCGTTTATATTACATCGCCGCGAGGTCGTCACGCGGCGTTCAGTCTTCGAACTGAAAAAGGCGCGGGAACGTGCTCATATCCTTGAAGGCTTAGCCATAGCACTGGTTAATATCGACCCTATCATTGCGATGATTAAAGCGTCTAAAAGCCCAGCTGAGGCCAAAGTATCTTTGACCGCACAAGGTTGGTCTTTGGGTGATGTAGCTGAAATGCTGGAACGTTCAGGTAACGATGCAGCACGGCCTGATTGGTTAGAACCAGAGTTTGGCATTCGTGATGGGTTATATTATTTAACTGAACAACAAGCTCAAGCCATCCTTGATTTACGTTTGAATAAGCTAACTGGTTTGGAACATGACAAAATATTGTCTGAATACAAAGAGTTACTTGATTTCATTGCCGAGTTGTTACACATATTAAACAGCCCCAAACGTTTGATGGAGATTATTCGTGAAGAGCTTGAAGCTATTCGTGATGAATATGGTGATGCTCGTCGTACTGTGATCACCGCAGCGTCTCACGATATCGATATTGAAGATTTGATTGAGCGAGAAGAAGTCGTAGTGACCTTATCTCA
>CAJQKX010000305.1 GCA_905479025.1 uncultured Paraglaciecola sp. | reverse complement strand
ATTGATGCTGTAAATCCCATGCATAACGAATGGGAGAATGGCAGTAACAAATATGCAACTGATCTGGCCCTGTTAGCACACCTTTTGCAACCGCGTGACTTGAGGAAATGACCAAATCGTATTGAGACAGATCGAACTGTTCAATCGCTAATGGCATAAGCATCAGGTAGCTGCGGTATTTAGTTTTAGAAAAAGGTAACTTTTGAATAAATGAAGTCGTAACATTTTTATTCTTAACAAACTCTCGCTCAGTTTTTGATAAATGGTCAACTACTGAATATACATCTGCTTCAGGATAGCAATGTAAGATTTGCTCCAAAACCTTTTCTGCCCCAGCATACGTGACAAGCCAGTCATGAATAATTGCGATTTTTTTTTCTTTATTCATTGTTGTTGAACCAGTTTTAGGAAGCATATAGAAAGCACCGCCGCAACTAAATAATAGACAACGACGCCTGACAAAATATTGATAATGGGAGAGACTATAATTTGTAAAGCAATTATTGGGTAAATGAACAGGCCAAAATATGAACCATTCTTAGCGCTGCTGTAACAAATGGCAGATAATAGCCCAACAAAGAATGCCGCAAGAAAAGAAAAGCTACCAAAATCGAGAATGAAGGGCCCCCAAAAGGTCGTATAAACACCCGATTTATGAGCAACTTCAGCTAACGTAGAAAAGGTCGGAATATCAAATCCGATTGCAGTAAATATTTTAATTAGTGGATAAAATTCATAAGCGCCCCAGTAATGAATTTCAAGACCTACATGATCAAATAACCGAAACCACTCGATAACTCCATGTACCATATAATGGCCAAAATTAATTAGCGAAAAAACTAATACATTATTTATTTCAAAATCCGTCTCCATCGCTCTACTATCTAGAGAAACACCTATAAATTCGACGGTGACTCTGAAAAAAGTTAAGTATGAAAAATATCCGACAATGACAATGCCGACCAAAAACACGAGAGAATAAGGAACACGTGTCTTATTGCTTTGAAGAGAACCGGCTATAACATATGAAATGAAAACTATCCCAATGACAATAACTGCAGAGGTCATAGACGACAATAGCAACGACTCAATAATCCAATAAAGGCCACAAAACCATATTACTAGGATTTGAATAGGTTTTTTAAAGACCTGAAAAGTTATCTGAATAATTAAACCCGCCAAACCAAATGGATATAAAATTGCTGAGATTACCCCAAGCATTCCAGAATTAAATTCGTTATACATTCGAGATAATTTATAGTCAAAAAAAGATGAGTACGTAAAAATCTGGTTTACCAATAAATGTTCATACAATTTCAACACTACACCTAGAACACCAAAAGCACATAAAATAAAAAGCGCCTTTCTACTTGGATATCTCATTTGAGATGAATCTTGACTCGTAATTTCCTTTAGTATTTTTTTCTTGCTAGGGAGAATCCCCTTGAAATAAAAACCCATAAAAAAGGAAAGCAGCAACCCTAATAGAACTGCAATAGATAAACCTGAATACTCTACATCAGTATAGGAAAAAGGAACTAATAAATATGAAATGGCCCAAGCCAACCAAGAAAAAAGGAATAATTTAATCGGGTGGAAACTATTAATTGAAAAATTCAAATTGACTCTCTCAGCTATTTAAACACAAAGGAAGCATTAAGCTTAATTATCATTTATTACGTCTCTCAGAATGCAAATATCAATCAAATCGTCAAATAAGATTCCGCAGATTTCCATAGAAAATAGTAGCTATCAAACACATCCTCCGAAAAAATCAATTTAGGTCGCTTAGGCTGGAAGCTATCAATACATCCAAAACACCTTTGATGAGAAAACACTAATGATATTAATTCATTCTCACAATGATGAAGCCTAATAAAACCTCGGATTACCTGTCTTGTAATCATAATCAATAGATCTACCCTTTTTAAAATCCTCTAATGAGCCAATATTTATAAACCGAAGCTTTTGGTTAACATAAAGTCCAGGTGATTTAATAGTCCCAGCGACAGAAACCCCTGCACCTATGTTGATATCATCTCCTATTTTAGTGTCTGGATTCACTACACAATTAGAGCCAACATAAACTCCATTACCTATATTTATAGGTTCTAATTTCATCAATCGATCGACCCCTTTATTGAAATGAACAAATCCATGTGTCCACAAAGATGAAGAACGGCCACCTAGAACACTATTTTCGCCAAATAAAACATCACAAGACATATCAATATAATGAGAGGCAGTAATTTTTGAAAACCTACCTAGTCGTAACACGGATGCCCTGGGTATAATGTGCAGACCATTGTTTTTTATAATATTCAAATTGCCGATATGACTATTGTCTCCAAGATATATTTTAAAGTTTCCTTTAATGATATTCATAAAACCAATAGTCGATTTATTTGATAGTGTTACGCCATCACATTTAATAAGATTGAAATTAGAAATCCTTGATTGACCAAGGAGCGTGACTTTTCTTGTCAAAACTAGAGATAATCCAATTCTAGCCTGCCAAGAAATTTTAAACCCACATATTTTAAGCAAAGCATTTCTTAAAAATGGAATCCAAACAAAAAGAATAATCATATTTATGACAGTTAATCTAAGCATAAAAAACCCAATACAAAAGTGAATTGACTATAGGAAAAATTAGCAAGCTTAACCCAAGCCTCAAATCGGTCACCCAGCGTAATTGGACACCAACATAAAACAGTAATAAAAACAGGGAAAGCAGTGAAAAATCAAAAAAACTTCGTATATAAAAAAACAATAGTAATAAAGGAATAATAAAGAAACTTAGAAAAAAAACATTCCACTCCTTTGATTTTCGATTCACTTGCAGCTCTAAAAAAGCGACTGAAATCCATAGTAAGGTATATAAATACGCCCAAGAGATAAACTCACTCTCTACGAATAACAAAGCAACAAAAAAAATAACACTTCCAGCCATCCAAAAAGAACACCATAAGATATTTAGTCCAGATCGTGACAAACCAAATAATTTAGTGAAAAAACTAATCTGTAAAAACTGGAATCCAAACACCAAAACTGCGGCAGCCCTCATGCACAGGTAAACATTTTCAGCGTCCTCAACTGTTAGAATTTCTGGAATAAATGACCTAGGAACGACGACAACGGCTATAGCCAACCAGCTAACAATGAAGCAGCGAAAGCCTTTCTTGTAATACGATAATGTACCTGAAAAATCAAAAATACTTCGGGGT
>CAJQKX010000304.1 GCA_905479025.1 uncultured Paraglaciecola sp. | reverse complement strand
TTTACTTTTTATGGGGATACCGCCCGCTTTTAGAACAATATCTTCGGTATTCCAATACACCCTTGGGTCATAAATGATTTTTGAGCCGGGTTTTTTATCTAAAAAGGCTTTCGCTAATAAACCCACAATATAATAACCTTCGACAAAATCCCCTTTTTCGTCGAACAAGAAACAACGATCGAAATCCCCATCCCACGCAATACCCATATTCGCTGAATGTGCAACCACCGCATTCGCGGTATCTGCCCTACTCTCTAATAGTAAAGGATTAGGAATACCGTTTGGAAAGGTGCCATCGGGTTGATGATGCACCTTAATAAATTCAACTGGCACATTGGCCGTTTCTAATGCACTTTGGATGGCATCTAATGCGTCACCTGCAGCACCGTTACCGGCATTAACAACCAACTTTATGGGAGTAATGTTAGCTGTATCAACATAAGACAGCATATGCGCCACATAAGGCTGCATATTGTCTAGTAGGCTATATTGCCCAGTGGCCTTGAGTTTATTGGTGTCAACTGATGCCTGACCTTGAATAAAGGCTTGTTCACTGACCAGACCATTGGAATAAAATTCAAGCCTAGTTTGAACGTCATCTTGTGCATAAGTTTCGGCCAAATCACGAATAGCAAACAACCCCGTATCGCCACTGACGGGCCTAGAGTCAGTTTTAACTAATTTCATGCCATTATAATCAATGGGATTATGGCTAGCGGTGACTTCAATACCACCATCCATCCCCAGGTATTTAGTGCCAAAATAAATCTCTTCAGTGCCTGTCATGCCTAAATCGGTCACTGTCGCACCTCCGTCGATTAGCCCTGATGCTAGCGCCAGTTTAAGCGGCTGGGAGGTTAATCTCACATCGCCCCCTACTACGACCGTTTTAGCAAGCATATATTCTGCAAAGGCACGTCCAATTCGATAGGCCACTTGTTCGTCGAGTTGTTCGATTAATTTACCGCGTATGTCGTACGCTTTAAAACATGTGATTTTCATACATTCTCTTATTTTAAATTCAATATTAACTGCGCCTATTTAGCCTCTACACGCCCGTAACGGTCTGAAAAACGTACAATATCATCTTCACCTAAATAGGAGCCTGATTGGACTTCAATCAGTTCCAGCGGAATACGACCGGGATTTTCAAGCGCATGTATCACACCTATTGGAATATACGTTGATTGATTCTCTGATAACAACAAAGTCTGTTCACCATTGGTGACTTTTGCCGTGCCTGAGACCACTATCCAATGCTCAGCTCTATGGTGATGCATTTGCACTGAAAGTTTTTCACCCGGTTTTACCGTGATGCGTTTGACTTGAAAACGCTCGCCGTTATCAATAGAGTCATAACTGCCCCAAGGTCTGAATACTTCGCAGTGGAACTCCCACTCAGGGCGATGTTCTGCTTTAAGTTGATTCACCACATTTTTGATATTTTGCACTTTGTCTTTGTGTGCCACCAGCACTGCATCTTTGGTTTCAACAACCACAACATCATCTAATCCCACTACAGAGATAAGGCGTTGTTCTGAATTGATATAACTATTAGTGACTCCATCAAGAATAGCATCGCCAATGACCACGTTATTTTGTGCATCTTTATGCTTGGCCGTTTCCCATAGTGAAGACCAACTGCCTACATCATTCCAACCTGCGTCAAGCGGCACGACACAGGCAGAATCTGTTTTTTCCATGACGGCATAATCGATAGAATCATCAGGGCAAGTGACGAATACTTTGGCATCTACTCGTACAAATTCCAAATCAGTGGATTCAGAAGCGATGGCTTTTTTACAGATGGCCAACATGTCAGGTGCATATTTTTCAAGTTCTTGTAGGTAACGACTGGCTTTAAACATAAACATGCCGCTGTTCCAATAAAACTCACCAGAGTCGACATATTGTTGTGCGGTAACTAAATCTGGCTTTTCGACAAAGCTCGCCACATCAAAACCTACATCTTCACTGGCAACCTTGTCACCACGTTTAATGTAACCGTAACCCGTATGCGCCGCATCTGGCACAATACCAAAAGTGACCAGTTTACCTTGTTTGGCTAACACTTCTGCCTGAGTGATGACTTTATGAAATTCAGGTGCATCATTAATTAGATGGTCAGCAGCTAAAATAAGTAGAATAGGGTCTTCACCATTTAGGGATGCATGCAAAGCAGCCAAAGCAATAGCAGGTGCGGTATTACGCCCCATAGGTTCGAGTAATATACCGCCGTGTTGTATATCTTGTTGACGAAGCTGCTCTGCCACTAAAAAACGATGAGCATCATTACAAATAACTATTGGCTGGTCAGCATTTGTGCCTTCTAATCTTGCAATGGTGTCTTGCAACATAGTCAAGTCACTGGTCAGACTTAAAAACTGCTTTGGTAAAGCTGCTCTCGATTTAGGCCATAAACGGCTACCACTTCCACCGGCTAAAACAACAGGTTTCATCACACCTTCCTTTTTGATTATGCTGAAATTATAACATCATAAAAATTGCTGCGAGTATATGTGGCTTAATAGTATTAAAGCTTAGTTAGTTATTCAATCAAGAACATCAAAGAACTCCTATATCCTAATAATTCAATTAAATAAAAGTATGACTGAAAAAGATACGTTTATGCATTGGGATATAAGCCATGCCACTGATATAATCCTTTTGAAAATTATATTGATGTGAGTTTATGGATCAGAAACAAGTAACAGATCAACGCTTTGGTGGCACCCAACGCCTGTATGGAATGTCAGGGACAGATGTTTTACGCCAATCACATGTATGTGTGGTTGGTATTGGAGGCGTAGGTTCTTGGGTGGCCGAAGGGTTAGCAAGAACGGCACTTGGCCAAATAACTCTGATTGACTTGGATGACATCTGTATCACTAATACCAACAGACAAATCCATGCGCTTCAAGATACGGTAGGTGTAGCAAAAATCGCAGCTATGGCTCAGAGAGTTATGCAAATAAATCCAGTCTGTCAGGTCCGTCAGATTGAGGACTTTGTGACGCCAGATAACGTTTCAGAATTACTAAATTCAACATATGATTACGTTGTGGACGCCACTGATAGTATAAAAGCTAAAGCGGCCATGGTAGCCCATTGTAAACGTAATAAGATCCCTATCATTACTATTGGAGGAGCGGGCGGGCAGATTGATCCCACCCAAGTTGCAGTGACTGATCTCAGTAAAACTATCCAAGACCCTTTGGCGGCAAAGTTACGTTCCGAACTGAGAAGGTTTTATAATTTTAGTACTAACACCAAACGACGTTTTGGCATTGATTGTGTTTACTCCACCGAACAAATTCTTTACCCACAAGCTGATGGTAGCGTTTGTTCGAAAAAAAATCTGACAGATGGTAGTGTCAAGTTAGACTGTAATAATGGTTTGGGGGCAGCAGTAGCGGTGACAGCAACCTTTGGTTTTGTGGCTTGCGCAAGAGTAATACAAAAGTTAATCAGTAAATATAATAATCAAGTTAAAGATTCGAGATCGTCGCTCTAAAATTTTTATAATCGATAAACAACGCTATACCCAACCAAACACTGACAGCTATTGCTAAAAACCAGGTGTTTTCTGCCATCTGCATAACTTGCTCACTTAATACTGACGTTCCCCAGATAAGTAATAAATAATAAGGTAAATTGAGCAGACCCGCCCACAATACGACCTTTGATGATTTGTGATTTACGCCTTGGCTAAACATATAAAATGCCAAAGAATTGATGTGTATCATAGCCACTAATAAACTTTTTACTGATAGATTAGGTTGATGTTTCTTGACATCACCAAAGTTTCTGCCTAAAAAGTAGTTAACGCATGATCCTAATGTCGCTGCTACCACCATTGCTAAAGTTAAAAAAAGTATATCATGGGGCTGGGGTTTAGATAAAACAACCAACTCCACAGCAAAAAACTGTCCTGGGAAGTAGAAACCAACATAAACAATAGATTCTAACAAAATGATGAATAAAATAAGTAAATAGAAGTAGCTATCAAAACGTGTTTGCAAGCTCTTCAATAGCTCTAAACCTGAAGGGATCACCTCATATGTTACTAAAAAAGATAACAGACACAACGCAATGAGTGCCGAAAGTGGCAAAATGAAAGAATACTTCAAAAGTAGAACACCTATATTTATGTTGACTTATATTTACGAAAACAACAGCCATCAGATCAA
>CAJQKX010000303.1 GCA_905479025.1 uncultured Paraglaciecola sp. | reverse complement strand
CGCCGACCGGCAAGACTTGATATAAGAGCATTAAGTCTAGAACTCCGAGATTATGATACATAGGACTTCGCTCAACATGCCCCCCATCAGTTAAAAAGTTTTGATTAATTGAAAACATTGTGAGCTTAATTAATTTTCTTTCTGAAATCGGAATGTTATTAAAGAAACGTTTAGCATACCAAATTGCCACAAGATTTTTTAATAGATGGTTAAACTGGAGATCATACTCCATATTTAAGAGCACATATGCTAGATTCCTTTTGGCTTCATCTAGTAACTTTTCTCTTAACAGAAGATGAGATTCATAATTTTCACTGCGCTCTTCACTAGATAAGCATAGATAAGAAGACAATAAATTAATAATTCGATGTGATGACGAATAAGGATGCCAAATTGCTCTAGTACTTCCAGATGTTGAAATCCGCGCATTAAAATCAAAAGATTTCAAGATGGCTAGAGTCGCATCATAATTATCGACCCCATTTTCTCGGCACATTTTAAATATAACTGAAAGATAAGATAGAGTCATAACCCATAGAGGATTGTTTCTCTCATCAAGATCTAATTCCCAATCAATATTTTCATAAGAACCAAATTCAACCCGTCGCCCAAGATAAGATATCGAACCTGAAAAATAATCACTATTACTATTTTTATCTGACAACAAAGACAGGTCTATTTTTTTTAGCAACTCAACTTTATTTGGAAAATCAATAAAATCTTTATCACTTATCTTTTTAATATAAAGTTTTTCAATGCTTATATAGGCTATAGGAAATTTCTGAATCAGGAAAAATTTCGATCGACAGTAAAACCTTGCAAAAATCTGAGAAGGCTTAAGGTAAGAAATCGTATGAAATAATCTGAGTAAATTCATCATTTTATGTTTGTAGAGGCTCATATTTAAAGTTTTTCCAGTGATTCGTTTTCAGCTTTATAATTTATCCGCCCCTAGTAACCACTTTAAAATAGTAGTTTTTATCCTTGAGGAAATTTACCATTTTTTTAGATAAAAGAGATACGGTTATTGTCGCTATAAACGCTGATAAAACTGCAGGGAATCCATCAATAAAAAAAGTGACCATATGATATACAGGGTAATGCCATAAATACATTTCATAGCTTATCCTACCTAAAGATTGTAATAATGAACAATCAACAATTACAAAAAAACTCTTACAAAAATCAGTAGCAAAAAGTATGTGGAAAATCATATAAAGAGCAACACCCTGAAAACTATATTTTATGACCGATTGAAAAAACGACTCTCTCCACAAAAAAGCTATTAACAACACCACAAAAGCCCCCATTAAAACCCCTGAATGCATATGTTTTTTTCCAGCATTATTCAAACATTCTTTATCTCTATAAATTAATGCAAACAATACCCCATATAGAATCGAGTCAATTCTAGACAAAGTAAAATGATAATTGAAAGATTCCGCATCATCTAATACATACCAACTCAAACCTCTAAAAATAACGCTGAATAATAGACCTGATATTACGATAACCTTCCTATGTAAAGGGGATTTGAATAAAATTAAAACAACTGGAAAAATTAAGTAAAAGTGCTCTTCGATCGCAAGTGACCAAAAAATTCGATAGCTTATTAATCCTCCACTAAACCCTTTGTAATCAACTAAAATATTATGGATATTCCCTAAATAAGTTGCACCGAAAATAACTTGCAACAAATCGAACCGCTCTCCAAAAAGTAAGAAATATATTGGCACTGTAACTATTAGGACAAGCAATAGCGGCGGAGTCAGCCTTACAAACCTCCTAATATAAAATGAAGATATAGAGATAAACCCATTGGCATCCTCTTCCGAAACTAACAAAGTCGTTATCAGGAAGCCTGAAATGAAGAAAAAAACTGTAACACCAAATCCGCCTGGAATATATTCTGAAACGCCGTAATGTCTACCAATCACTATCAAAACAGCAGCAGCTCTTAAGGAGTCTAGATATGGAATATATTTATTCATATGCCCTTAATTATGCAATTTTTTTTGAAAATTAGGATTAAAAGACAAACCAAGAACCAACCAGAATAAAGGAAACGCGCTCGGAAAGCTTTGAACCCATGTCAGCGCCATTAAAATCAATATGGGTAGTTTGAAATAAGAATTTGATTTCAAAACCAAAGAAAAAACCATATAAACATAAAAAATCCCTACCATACCAAATTCTAATAATAATTGAGAAATCACACTAAGAGCATGATTACCCAGAGTTTCTGAAACAGCAGATGTATAATGACCATTCAAATCTAAAAATGCGGCAAGGCCATATGAATTATAAATACTTGGAGCTTCATAAATAAAAGAACCAGCACCATAACCAATCCCCGAAGTCTCTATCAATGAAAAAAAAGATACAAGGTTGTGGACAAATCTATGCACAAAAGATGTATCGAGGAGTAATACAGGATCTGTAATAGCCATGAATAATATCTGCAACCCTCGAATATCTGTTGCCAAACCATAGCTCAAAAATATAGCTCCCAGCACAATAATAAAAAACCACAATAAAATTCTATTATTTTTTTTATTACAGATAATAATTGGAATTAACCATAAAAATGCCGAGACAAATCCAGAAGCACTTCCAGACAAAATCATCCCAAATAAAGATAAAAACAACGCATACATAATTCTTCGAGAATAACCATCAACAGAAAAGCTCATATAACAAAGAAATAGGAAATAGGAACAAATAAAACCAAAATCTGTTGCCTCAGGAGCTATACTTGAAACACCACGATCACCAATAATCACCTGCCTTGTCTCGAAAAA
>CAJQKX010000302.1 GCA_905479025.1 uncultured Paraglaciecola sp. | reverse complement strand
ATTGGAATCCCTTTGGTAGCGCTTGGGCAACACCTAATGCGGTGTCAGCTAAAGACGGTGTCACAGTTGCGGGCAACACTCTCGATGGTGCTGCAAGCGATTTGGCAAAATTCGCTACATTCCGTACTAATAATAAGAGTGCTGAACAGCAAGTTATCGAAGTAATCTTAAGTGGCGATCTGTTTGATTTGTCAAATGGCAATACTGTTAGCGCCGCTTTTGGAGCACAGTATCGGGATTTCGACTATAACGATACACAGGATGCCTTGGAGTATTTCCAACTGGATGGGCGAGCAGATCCTGTATTTAATATCACCGATGCAAGCCAGGATGTCTATGCTGTGTTTGCCGAAGCCAGTGTTCCCTTTACTGATAACTTCGATATGCAATTAGCATTGCGTTACGAAGACTATGGTGATGGTGAAGGTGGCAGCACTACGGATCCAAAAATCGGGTTTCGTTTACAGGCCACCGACGAGATACTGTTAAGAGCATCAGCTGGCACATCCTTCCAAGCTCCATCTGTGAGAAATATTGCTGGGTCCATTGGAGCAGGTGCGTTGGCAGACCCAATCCAGACTGCTACTGCTGGTTCAGCTTGTGACCTAGACAATACTTCTTCCTTTAATGCGGCACAGATCGTTGTTGGTGGAGATTTGGTACCGCAATCGGCGTCCAATTTCAACTTTGGTGCTGCGTATGAAGGGGATAGCATCAATGCCTCTATCGATTACTTCTCATACGATTTTAAAGATCTGATCGGTCCGGGACAGAGCGCTCAGGATATTGTAAGCAACGAGTGTGAAAATGGTTCTTATACCCCTGATTCACGCGTTTATCGTGACGCTGCAGGCCAACTTAACAGCGTCACTACTAGCTTTATCAACCTGGGTAGTGTTGAGGCGCAAGGTCTAGACTTTGCACTAAACAGAGCCTTTGAAGAAGTGCTTGGTGGCGAATTGGCGGTTGATTTACAAGTCACTTACTTGACTTCATTCGACATCGATATGGGTGATGGACAAACGTTTGACGGCGCCGGTAACCGCAATAGCTTCATCGATCTGTTAGGTTCGGTTCCAGATCTGCGTGCTAATGCAGGCTTCACTTGGAGAGATGAAAATCAGAATGCTGGCTTGTTTGTGCGTCATATTGGCGCCTACGATGATCGAACGCCAACGATTGAAAATAGCTCCATTGACAGCCAGACGGTTCTCGATTTGCAATATGGAAGAACCTTTGAATTTGCTGAAGGGACTACTGACTTCACAGTTGGTATCAACAATATAACAGACGAAGACCCACCTGCTATTGACAGAAAATCCGCAAGTGGTCGTCTAGGTTATGACAATCAGGTGCATGATCCTCGTGGTAGAACTATCTACCTTCGTTTGAAGCACACTTTCTAAGAAGACGCGAAGGGGGAGGAGATACGCGGTGAATAAGGATGTCGTAGCAGCTTCTGGCCCGTATCTCCTTCCCCTTTATCGCAACAAGCGATTTAATCTATATTTTGGAGTAGCTGCCATAATTTGGTCATCTTACTCCGCGTCGCATATTGAACTACATACACAGTTGGAAGACTGTTACAAAATTTCTGCCTCGCAGGACCGACTGGCTTGTTACGATCAGTTGGTAAAGACTATTCAAGCCACATCAAAAGCCAAAGCGATTCAAGCCCAGCCTGAAACTGTATCAATTCAATCAAATCAAAATGTCGCTGCTGTTCCTGCTGTTCCTGCTGTTCCTGCTGTTCCTGCTGTTCAAGAAGAACTTGGGAAAAAATATCTGAATGCTGCTAAGGAGAATCCTGCGTCAGCAAAGCTTGAGCTGGTTAAATATTACAAGGACAACCAAAAACGCTGGGTTTTCGAATTTGGTAACAGCCAGATCTGGCGGCAGATAGAACCTGGATATCTGAAGTTGCCCAAGCACTTGCCCATAAATGTAAAAATACAGTCTGGTGTTTTTGGAAGTTACGATCTCAAGATAAAAGATGTAACTAAAAAAATTAAAATAAAGCGATTAAAGTAGTAGAGGGAATCATGTGGCTTCTAACTTCCACAAAATCACATTTATTACTGCCCTGTTAGCAGCGTTTTTGTCTAGCCCGGCGATGGCAGCTAACCTGTGGTCCGGTGAAACGATCATGCACGGCGGAGGGTACCCCGCGGTCACCAAATTCATCAAAGGGCATCCTAAAAAGCCTCTTTTTGTCTTTATTCCGGGCGCACACCACAACGCCAGAATCTCTTATGGCGGACATAAAGGCTACAGAGAAAATGATTTTCTCGCCTATTGGCTGAACCAAAAACAATATAATTTTCTGGCAATTTCCTACCCAATTGACACAGTAAGTGATCTGTTCGGTGAGAGTTACGCTGAGTTCAGTGTCAGAGATTGGGGTAGACAGGCAGCAGAAATTACCAAGCAGGTAGTGGATAAATATCGTATTCAGGGTCCCGTGATTGTGCTCGGATGGAGTATGGCCGGGAAAGTAGCGCAGCCGTTTTATGAGGAATCGAAGCGCCTTAACATTAAGTTTGACTTTTATTTATCTCTTGCAGCCACGCCACCAATTCCAGGAATAGTTGCCAAAAACAAAATGGTTAAAATGGCCGAATCGGGCTTAGCAGATAGAAAGAATAACTACTCAAAGTGGTATCAACAGATAAAGGAAAACGACGCTAAAAATGGGCATATTATTATTCCTAAGGCTATTTATGAATCTGAATACCTTGGTGATATATCTATTAACCAGCAAGCCTACGGATTGCGTTTTCACCCAGGTCAAAACGCGTTTGTCAGGGATTATCCAGCTGACATTGAGGATACCAAGGGCATCGAGTATGGGAACTTCCCGCTGGTAGCGATGCTGATACCCACTTCGGTTTTGGACTTGCGACACAGCTTAACGGATCTATCGGCTTGGGGTATCTATAACGCTAATGGACTTTATAAGGATTATTCACGGCGAATCGCTAATTCCCCGAATAAGCCATTACGTCTTCACAAAATTCGTTCGACGATTTACTCTGCCCAATTAGAACTTTCAGAGTCAGTGAGCGGCAACCATTTTTTCTTTGTAGGGAAGTCAGGCGCCGAAGAAACGTCAAGAAGCATAGAAAAGCTGGTGAAAAAAGTAAAACAATTTAGAGAAAAATGGGAAGACCTTTGAGCGTATGATTGAAGAAGGTTAAATTATAAAATTGGTAGAAGCCAATATGCATTCTGAGACAAGAGTGAGGAGCCGATATGGTTGGATGATTCAGGCGGTGTTGTGTAATCCAGCCATATTTGACCAGAAGGTGAACTCAATTCTCCCAAGATGTTGTGGCGCTATCTTCCTAAAATCGGCCTCTTTTTATGGTTTCATTACCAACACTAAGTGGCGACAAGCAATTATTGAAAATCATGGGTATTCGAGCTTTCAGACGGGCAGGTATTGCAGAAAATTGAGGCGAGATTTGTGTTTTAAGATGAGCCGGATCTTCTGGTGGCGTTTCTGGCTGAGGGCTAGGCGATTTTCGATTAATGGGCGATTTTATTTATATTGAGAGGCGATCTGTAGCTGGAATATTGTGTTTTTTAAGCAACACAAGAAGTAACACAGAAGGATATGCTATATAAACATATCATTACTAATCAATAGCTTACAGTCTAAGTACAGTTCCCGCCGCCTCCACCAAATAATAGCCCCGCAAGGGGCTTTAAAGTACCATAAAGCACTGATTTAAATAGGTTTTATCGGGTTTTAAAGGCGTAGAAAGATTCACCATTAATTCAGCAATTGAGAGTCATCTGGGTCGATAAGACTATCTCAGCTTCAGCCTCTGAGG
Organism: uncultured Paraglaciecola sp.; assembly: GCA_905479025.1. The sequence goes on along the minus strand of CAJQKX010000302.1, from coordinate 96 downwards.
GGACTTTAGGCAGGCAGCATCTTTACGAGCTACTTGACCTGGTTGAGGAGTCAGAGTTTGTGTATATCCTAGAGACTAACGGCATGACTCTTGGTG
>CAJQKX010000301.1 GCA_905479025.1 uncultured Paraglaciecola sp. | reverse complement strand
CAGCATGGGATTGATAATAAGATCTTAGAAAACAGTGGCTTCACTCTTCTGTCACGTGATAGTGGCGTAATTATCCCCAATTTTTTTGAGCCATTTGTTAGAGATACAGGAGAAATACATTCTGTATTGAAAACTAAATTAGATGGTAACTATATAGTTTGTAAGGGCGATGGTGATCAAGATCGACCTAGTCGATTATCAGAGAGCGTTTGATGTTTGTTTTTAGCCAGAAAGATCTAGATCAGTTTGCTCATCGATCTGGTGATTGGAATCCAATTCACACTTCTCCATCAGTTGCAAGGCGATTGATTGCAGGCGAGATTGTAGTGCATGGAATCTTCGTTTTATTATGCGCTTTAAATGAATTTTGCCGTGGGAGTGATCTCAAAATTTCATCAATTAAGTGTAGATTTTTGAAACCTATATTTTTAAAAACTAAAGTTAATCTGGATGTTTTGAGTGCTGACGAGCTTAGTGCAGAGATTATAGTATATTGCAATTCTCTCGCATGCGTTTCAATCGCAGTAAAATTTGGAGGAAACAAAAATTACAAAAAAATATGCCAAGGGGCGTACGTCAAAGCTAGCGCGAATAATTATAATTTTGAACGCTGTAAAAAAGCCTCTGGAGATTTACCAGTAAAGGTTAACCTCAACTACTTGGAGCAAAATTTTCCTGAATTGATCGATAATATTGGAATTATTCCGATTCAATCACTCATGTTGTGCTCAAAAATCGTCGGTATGGACTGTCCTGGGCTAAATTCATTATTTTCAAGCTTAGACATGAAATTAGATACAGAGCAATCTCCTTCAAAACTTAGTTGGTTTGTCCAACGGCACACTGTGCCTATTGCGCCCATAAAAATCGGTATTTCTGGTGGCGGTTTGAGTGGCCATATTGAATCATTTTATCGTCCCGTAGAAGTAAAACAAGAATCCTTCACGAGTATTAGCGAGAAAGTCGACAGTGATATCTTTAAAAATCAAAGAGCACTTGTAATTGGTGCGTCTAGAGGGCTCGGCGAGCTGACGGCTAAGGTCATCATAGCGGGAGGTGGTGAGGTAATTGGTACATTTTGCGGTGGAGAGAACGATGCGAGACGGCTTGAACAGGAAATTAGACCAAGTAATCAGAAGTTTAAGATGGTGCAACTTGATATTACCACCGATGATAAGGGTTATTTAAGTTCTTTCTTCAAAACAGTTATGGCTCCGACTCACATATATTACTTTGCATCACCGAGAATAAAATCAAATAACGGTGATGGAATTGATAACGAATTATTGAATATTTATCGGCAATTTTTTGTGACATCGTTTTCTAATATTGTTGAGGTAGTCCGGAATTTATTCGCAGAGAAGGTTACGATACTATACCCGTCCACAACTTTTATCGATGAAAGTGTGCCTGATTTCAAAGAATATGTAGCTGCAAAATTAGAGGGTGAAAGATTGTATCCTGTCTGGAATGATCAAGATGAAATTGAAGTTGTTTGTCACCGCTTACCGAGACTTAAAACAGATCAAACCGCAGGAATTTTAACTGTAGATACCGCAGATAATTTCGAGGAAATCCTCAAAATAATTAAAGTGCTGTCTTAAGAATCACATCGATACTTGCGCAATTAAAGCTGTCAAAAAACTGCGGATTGATGAACAACCGGTATCTAAACCGAAATTCAGTCATAAATGGCTACATAGATAATGTGATTTCACTGTTAGAGGTTGTGAATGCGGTTTGTGGTCCGAGCAACTAAGAATGTGCCGACTTAGTACAAGAAATATGTCATCTATTTAACGGTAATAAAGGTTTTTCCACATTTTTTTAGAATCAGGCATAAAAAAGATTGAATAATATAGGAGTTATAATGATGTTGATTAAGAGCCATAAGCTTAAGTTGGTTGAGTCGACGCCTTATGCGTTGTTAACCTTGACACTCTATGTGGTTGTTGTCATGAGTGCGCTTAATTGGAACTACATGCCCGATGATGGTTACAGATACCTTCATGTCGTATCAAATTTATTAGATGGCCTAGGTGTTAGATGGAATGCTGTTGATTTAGAGCCCTCGCAATCTTTTACGTCCTTCCCTTGGATACTTTCCCTAGCTGGGGTCGCGATGATTACGGATATTAATTTAGTTGAGCTATCCAAGTACTTTGGTGTAACTTGTTTTTGCTTATCGCTGATCATTTTGTTTGGATACTCAATTAAGTACTCGAGACATAGCATCATTTCATCTGTTTTTTTAGCGTCTGCCTTTTGCCTATCTCCCGTTGTTTTTTTTCATACTGTGAATGGCATGGAGACTATGCTTTTTCTCTTATTCCTCACATGCAGCGTAGTAAGTTTTTTGTTGTCGCTCGATGACAAAAGATTTCTTATAGCTACATTCCTTGGATTCCTAATAACTGTGTTAATCCGCTATGAAGCTGTTATTTTTTGCGGATTGCTTTCCTTGTATTTAATTTATAGATATAGGAATGAACCGGTTTTTTTCTTCCAAAGGTTTTTTATCTTTTTAATACTTCCTGGGCTTACATATTTAGCTCTCGTGTATCTTTATTTTGGAAGCCTCTTACCTAATTCTTTTTATGTCAAGACTGCAGTAACTTTAATATCAACATCAGGCTATTCCTACTTTATAGAAAATTATAATACTTTCTTTCTTGGCTGTAGCGTCGCATTTTTAGGGTTGTACCCGTTTTCACAAAACCGGAATAAAAAAGCTTATTTATTGATGTTCATAGCTTTGCATATTCAGTTATTATTTATTTTGAGAATAATACCTACAGTTGGTCAAGGGGGTAGATTTATGTTCCCTTACATAGTCCCGCTTTATTTAATAACGATTAACATACCCATTCAGACTATGATGGAGAGATTTTTAAGTAAAGATTTTGTTAACAAATCGCTATCAGTCGTTTTTGTTTTTGTTTTGATTTTCTCTACGTACTCTAGTGACAGAAAGGCCGGCTTGAAAGATTTAATATCTTATTCCTCAGAGAGAGTAATGGATCCAGTGATAGGTAAGTCCCTGGCAGAGCTTAATGTCCAAAATCCTAGTAATATTTCAATAGTTGGGGGCGAATCAGGCGCCATATCGTATTTCTCGAAATTTACCTTCGTCGACATCTGGGGGCTTCATGACTCACACATAGCTAGAAACGGCTTGGATAATGATTATATTTTTTCTTATGAACCCGATATGTTCATATCTTTTGTTCACAAGGATGCCCTTAGTTATGATGATCAAGGCAATTTTAGCAGTCTTGATATGGATTTCATAAATTCAAGAATAGAGATCGATGAAAAAAACAAAGATATAAAGGGTAATACTGCCTATTTTTCATATTTAGTAATGGCCGACGAAAGATTTAGTCAGTTAAAATTGGTAAGAACGATTGATATTGGATCAGGAAAAGCGTGGATCTTCTTTGCTAACGATGCTTCGCCTTATTCCAAAAAATTGATTGGAGTTATTAATGGAATTGACTGGGACAATGATAGAGAGCTCATAGTTTCTTCTATGCGACCCGGGAAAATAGTTAAGGCTTTAATGAATCCCTTTAACGGCGATAATTACACAAAAGTGGAGGTTATGTTTGATGAATAATAATTTTTATACGAGAGATAATTGTCGATACTGTAAAAGTAAAAATTTAGTTGAATTTTTGAATTTAGGTGATCAAGCTCCGTCAAATAGCTTTATTGATGAGAAAGATTTTGAGAATGAAGAGTCATTTCCGTTAAAACTTTCTAAGTGCAATGACTGTCACTTAGTCCAGCTCAGAGATGTCGTTTCTGGTTCAGATATATTTGATGATTATTACTATTTGTCTTCATCTTCTAAGGCATTGGTCAGACATTTTGAAAAAATGACATCTGATATATCTGTTCAATATCACATAACTGACGGTGACGTTGTTGTCGATATCGGTTGTAATGACGGAATAACTTTAGATGCATATGATAATAATCGCCTATGTAAGATTGGAGTTGAGCCGAGTAATGCTGGCGAAATTGCGTCAGAAAAAGGGCATAAGGTTTACAAGGATTTCTTTGGCAAAGAGGTAGCCAATAATATAGTAGAAAATCATGGTGTCGCTGCCGTTGTCACGGCAACGAATGTTTTTGCTCACATAGATAATATGGATGGTTTTATGGAGGGTATACCCCTCTTAATAAAAGACAGCGGGATATTTGTTGTTGAACTATCTTATTTGCCTAAGATGCTAGACTCTAATATGTTTGATGTCATATATCATGAGCACTTATGTTATTTGTCTCTCCATCCTTTAATACCATATTTAGCAAATTACGATCTTGAGGTTTTTCATGTAGAAGAGTTGGATATGGGAGCTTCAGGGCCTGCGGTTAGATTTTACATAAAACACATAGATAATAAAATTAACGTCAATACCTCTGTTCAGGCTATGATCGAATATGAGAGAAGGTGGGGCATTACTTCAATAAATAAATATAAAGATTTCTCGAGCAGGGTCTTTGAAATAAAAAGTAAGACTTTAGACATGATCAATAAAATTATTGCTGATGGTGGCAGCATTGGTGGCTTTGGAGCTCCGGCAAAAGGAAATACTCTACTAAATTTCCTAGAACTAGACGAATCTCAAATAAGTAAGATCTCAGAAAATAATAAAAAGAAGATCGGGAAGTACACTCCTGGTTCCCATATCGAGGTTATCTCAGATGAAGAATTCATTGAAAATAATTTTGACTATGCGTTGTTGCTGGCTTGGAATTATAAAGATTTCTTTCTGTCAAATTCAGACTACATAAAAGAAGGTGGTCGATTTATTATTCCTTTTCCAACGCCACATGTAGAGCAATAAGATGTCAGAAAGTATTTCAGTGATTGTACCGGTGTACAATGAGCCTCAGAATATTCTAATTACTTTAGAGCGGATTGAAAGCCATATAAGTCTTGATAAAGAGATTCTTGTTATTTATGACAATGATTCAGATACTACACTGGCTGTACTAGATAAGATTAAAGGTAGATTTGGAAATCTTAAGGTTATAAAAAATAACATTTATCCTGGCCCCTCGGGAGCACTTATTACTGGTTTTAATGAGGCTTCTAAAACCTACACATTAGTGATGATGGCCGATTTATGTGACGATTTATCGGAAATAGAAACTGTGATTAAAAAATGTTCAAATAATGCTGAGGTTATTAGTTTCTCAAGATTTTCAGCTGGTGGAAGTGCGATACTTAATAAGCCAAAAGCATACTTCAATAGGGTTTTCTTTAAGCATTATTTGAAAATAATACTGCCTAAGCTTGCAAGTTTCTTTCTATATAGTTTTGGAGGACTAGTTATAAATGATCCAACTAATAGTTATAAGTTGTACTCTACAAAGATGCTAAAGAACTTGGACTTGAAAAGTAAAGTAAGTTTCAGCGTCACCTTGGAAATAGTAATGAAGGCTAAAGCTATGGGGTATAGGTTTTATGAAATACCCACTAAATGGACTGACCGAGAGTTTGGTGTAACTAATTTCCCTCTAGTAAAATCGTTAATCGCTTATTTGCCATGGTTTTCAATTATCTTGATTAATAATCGGGTTTATTCGCTACCAAATAAATTTTTTAGAAGAAGATTCCTTAAAGATGACTGATTATGATTATGATTATATTGTGATGGGTGGGACTGGCCTTGTAGGCTCATCTTTTGTATCTGAGTTGTCAAGCAGTGGGGCAAAAGTTTTATCTTTAACCTCGCAAAACTTTGATCTGTATTGCTCAAAAAACATCTCTTCAAAGTTCTTTATAAATGCAAATGGTAATAGTTATAGATATAAAGCGAATAAAAACCCATTTTGGGATTTCGACAAATCAGTTTACTCTCTTATTAAGTCACTAAAATGCTTTGCATCTGAAAAATATATATATTTTTCATCGGTGGATGTTTATGACGATAAAAGAAGTCCGGATAACAACCAGGAGAGCGCTATAATTAATCCGCGGGATCTTGATTATTATGGTTATAACAAATTTGTGGCCGAGAATATTTTAGAAAAATACCATGAAAATTGTTTAGTCTTGAGACTTGGCTCAGTCGTATCAGCTCTTGCAAAAAAGGGCCCATTACGATCTCAGTCAAAATCAGCTATATATAGATAAAAATTCAAAACTATCTGTCATTGATATTGAAAACATTCACAAAGCTTTTTTTGTTCTTGAGCGTAATAACTTGTCCAATCAAACATTTAATTTGACGGGCACTGGAAGCGTGTCTATCAAACATGTTGTTGAAAAATATAACATTGATGTCGCTTTTAGGGGCAGCTCTGAAACCGCTGGGTTATCTAGTTATGATATTTCGACTAAAAAATTGTCTGAAATAGTCGAGTTGGAATCATCAATAGAGATAGCGGACAAATTTTTCAAGAGCATAAAGTAATGCGATTTATGCTTTATTGAATTCTAGGTTCATCATTGGATGATGCCTCTGAAATCATGTAAGCTAACGTTCTTTGATTAACTAAAAGTAATGAGATGCTTTATGAATATAATGATTACAGGTGGAAGTGGCTTTATAGGTTATAGCCTAGCCCAATTCCATGCAGGAAAAGGTGATAATGTAATAATTCTTGATAGCCTTTATAAGTCCAAGAAAACTATAGACGAAGATCTAAGAACTTTAATTGACTTACCTAACGTTACTTTTCATGAAGTGGATCTAACCAAGCCAGTTCAAGTCGAAATTGACGAAGAGCTTGATTATGTTTATCATCTAGCAGCTATAAACGGAACTAAACTTTTTTACGAAATCCCTTATGAAGTGTGTTTAACGAATCTACTCATAACTATAAATTTCCTTAAATTTTTGGAAAACATAAAGTTTAGGAAGCTTGTTTTTTCATCGACATCTGAGGTTTATGCCGGAGCGTTAGAATACGGTTTAATGGATGTTCCTACTGCTGAAGATGTCCCTGTTGTTTTTCCGCAGCCAACCAACTTAAGATTCTCCTATGCCTCAAGTAAATTCGTTTCTGAATATCTTGTTATCCAATTTGGAAAGCAGTTTGATAAAAATGTAAGTGTCATTAGATACCATAATATTTATGGCCCTAGAATGGGGTTTAATCACGCTGTACCTGAAATTATCTTAAGATTGCTAAGTGGTGAAAATCCGTTTCCAGTTTACGGTGCGGATGAAACAAGAGCATTTTGCTACGTTGATGATGCCGTAGAAGCGTCTTATCAGGTAGCTGCATCAGATAAAACAAATAGCGAAATAGTTCATATTGGTGATCAAGAGGCGGAAGTTAATATTTTGGATTTGACTAGGATGATTCAAAATATTTTATCTATTAAAACAACCTTGGTTCCAGCGGAGGGATTGTCTGGTTCGGTAAAAAGGAGATGTCCAGATACAACAAAGCTAAAGAAGCTTACGGGATTTAGAATTAAAACGGGCCTTACTGAAGGGCTAAAAAGGTCAATTGATTGGTATCAAACACATCATGAAAAAAACTAGTAGATTAATAATTATTGGGGCCGGTATTGGAGGTTTATATTCTGGATACAAGCTTCAAGATAGATTTGATGAAATTTTAATAATAGATAAAAGTAAGGAAGTAGGAGGATTGGCTCGTTCCGTTTCGTATAAAGATGCCTATATTGAAAAGTTTTATCATTATTACGGACCTGAGACACCCTTCATTTTTGAATTGCTCAAAGAGCTTGGCTTGGACGATAAGATTACTTGGAGTGAAGTCAAGAGAGGCACTTTCATTGAAGATAAGTTCCACCCAATGGAAAAGCCGCTTGATCTTTTGAAGTTTTCAAAAATACCATTTTTGTCGAGAATTAAACTTGGTCTTATGGTTTTGTTAACGAGGCATTTTATTAAGTGGGAGAACATTGACCACTTAACATCAAAAGAATTCTTAATAAAAATGTGTGATGTGAAGACCTATAATGTTCTTTGGAAGCCACTTTTTGATTTAAAATTCAAAGAGTTCCAGGATCAAATTCCGGCGCCCTTTTTGTGGAGTAGATTAAAGATTCAGACCGAGAAAATAGCGTATATAAAAGGCGGTCTTAATGGTTGTATAAATATTCTAGAGAAAGAATTTCTTAGAAAAAATGGGAAAACACTTTTAGAAACAGAAGTAAGTTCAATAGAGCAGTCTGACAATAAAGTGACGGGTGTTAAGCTAAGCGATGGGTCATTTATTGAGGCAGATTGCGTTCTCACAACTGTTCCAACTCCAGTCTTAAATAAATTATGTGAATTCAATGGAGAGGAAAAGGAATTAATCGAAGAAAAAGAATGGATGGGGGTTGTTTGTGCAGTACTCCTTATGAAGCAACAGTTTTCTGATTTTATGTGGCTCAACGTAATATCTAAAGACATTCCTTTTGTAGGCGTGATCGACTATACGCTCTTGAATCCAGATTATAAAGCAGACGGGTGTAATATTGTTTATGTTCCTGATTATGTGTCTACGTCTCATGAGCACTACAATATGGGAGAAGATGCGTTCTTAGAGAAGGTTTATTCCAACCTCAAGAAGATAAATCCGGACTTTGATGAATCATGGGTGTCAAAAGCCTTTGTTTTCAAATCTCCTTACGCGCAAAATATTACATTTACAGATTTCGGCAAACGAATTGTTCCTATAAAGTCTACGATCAATAATCTATATATTAATGATTGGAGTCAATTTTATCCTTGGGATAGAGGGCTATCAAACTCGATCAAAATAGCTAAAGAAGCAATTGATATCATAGAAGTGGATTTATCATGACGGGTTGGTTTTTTTTGTTGGCCTCAACTGTTTTTAACTCTACTGCGTCAGTTT
>CAJQKX010000300.1 GCA_905479025.1 uncultured Paraglaciecola sp. | reverse complement strand
TAAAATGGGTTATGTGGTTGCTATGGCCGACTTAAATTTTGCCCTCTTAGAAGAAGTAACTGAACAATGGGATAAGGCTCGGATTTCTTTATACCCATTGGATGTGAGTGATTTTTCACAAGCTCAGCAAGTCATGTCTGAGTTTTGTAATGGGAATGATAATAGCTTATCGGTATTATTGAATAATGCTGGAGTTCTAGAGGTTGGCGCATTTGAAGATATAAATAACAACCAGCACCAGCGAGTTATTAGTGTCAACGTCATGGGGGTTATAAATTTATGCCAAGCAGCATGGCCGTATTTAAAAAATAACGGCAAAAATAATAATAAAAGCACCATTGTGAATATGTCATCAGCTAGCAGCGATTATGGTGTGCCAGAATTAGCCAGCTATTCGGCTAGTAAATTTGCAGTCAAAGCGCTAACGGAGGCGCTGGAACTAGAGTGGCAAAAATATGGCATCCGCGTATGTGATGTCATGCCGCCATTTGTTGCTACTAATATGCTCAATTCACAGAAAAAGACTGCAAAAGTAATGCAACGATTAGGTATTCATCTAACCGCTGAAGACGTAGTGGCTGTGATTGATAAACAAGTCAGGCAGCCTAATACTCATAGAACAGTCAGCGTATCTTATGGTTTACTGCATTTTCTGAGTACCGTTTCTCCCGCGTATATCAATCGCTTAGTTATGAAATTTTTGAGTCGATAAAGAATTTCTTTCCCGCCGAAAGCATCGTATAAAAGGTCATGTAGAATGAATGATTTCAATAAAGAAAATGAAAAAAACGAAGAAGACGAAACATACCAAGAAAATAAAAAATTGCAGAGTGAGCAGTTAGAAGCCAAACAATTAATGATTGCGAAGCTATTGTCATTCATGCCAACACTTCACAAGCTGCCACCTAAATTATTCAGACCTATATTTTCGATGATGGATCGTATCTTAGGACTTAAGAAAATTAAGATACATCAGGTTGTTGATGTGAATATTCCTGTTAGTACCCATAACAGTGACACTACAACGATAAAAATTCGTACGTACTATCCAACAAATCCAATAGAAAAAACACCTCTTAAAACGTTAGTTTATTTTCATGGTGGTGGCTGTGTCATTGGCAGTATTCATACACATGATCGATTTTGCCGGTATCTAGCCAAACACGGCAACATGAATATTATTTCTGTAGATTATCGACTGTCCCCTGAATATAAATTTCCTACGCCAATTTACGATGCTATTGATGCTTGGAACTATATCCATGACAATCACAAAGCACTGAATATCCATCCAAAATACATCGGTGTCGGTGGCGACAGTGCCGGCGCGTATCTCGCTTGTTTAATTGGACTCAATACATTACAAACACAGCTGCCGGTGCAGAGCAAAGTAACACCGCAATTTCAGTTTTTATTGTATCCCATGTTGGACTTGCAAGGCCTGACCGAGTCTTACCGACGTTTCAATAAACAGTTACTGCTCACACGGGATCTGATGGATTATTTTAGACAACATTATTTAAATTCTTTAGACGAAGCCGCGCTTCCATTAGTCAGTCCGCTTTTAACAAACGACATTAGCGAGTCTCCAGACAGCTATATCTTAACCCTAGGATTCGATCCATTAAGAGATGATGGTATAGCGTATGCCGAACGGCTAAAAGCGGCCGGTATAGCAACACATCACGAACACTATGCTGATTGTATGCATGGTTTTATATCAGTGACAGCACTAAGTGCTCGCGCTAAACAAGCAACTCATAATGTGGCTATGGCTTCAAAGAAGTTTAATCATTAATCCCAGTAATTGATTTTAGAGCATAGAGCTTCTATTAACATCAAACCTTTTGTGTGAAATTCATACGTTTATTTAAATCTTATTTTGCATCTGTGAGATCCATTGTTTACGAAGGCAATTTTTGTTAATTTCACGTCATTGAAAAACAAATATTCATTAAGAACCACACTACTATGAAGCTTGCTGCTTTAATCCAGCCATCAATTCATCTACAAATAGAATCTTTATATCAAGCTTTCTTAGAGCTAAATGCAGTGGAACAAACCACGTTGATGATTTTGGCTGTGGTGTACAAACCTATTGGCATTAACAAGTTAGCGCATGTAATAGATATATTAGACAGTAGAGGTTTTTTGCCACAACCAAAAAAAGAATATCGTTTAACGGTGCAGCAAAAAGAGCAATTGACTCAACTGTCGTTATTAATACCTAACCGAGAGGGACTGCAACTCAACAGATTACTTGCCAACCGTTTAACCGCTGAGATAGATCAATTTCATGCACTATTTGCGCTTAAAACTCATGGCCAATCACATTCAACCTTACTTGAAATCATCACCGCCGCTGAACAGGTTGTGCCAGTGGTAGACAGCTACAGCTCGCAGAACAAAGAGGTCGATAGGAGCAGAGTTATCCGAGACCTCTATTATTTGAATCAAATAGAACCGCTTGAAGCTGCCTTAGCGCTCAATAAAAACCCACAGGTTATTAATCATAAGCAAAATCGAATTTTAGTTGAACTTCTATTTTTACCGTTTGAGTTAAGTTCGTTTTTAGCATTACCTAAGGTGCTGCAATACCAGGCGTTTACAACCTTGATTAGAACGTTTCAAATAGAAGGGCAAAGTTGTGCTTACCCGATTCAATTATTGGAGCAAGTTTGCGCTGCAAATCCTGACAGAATAAGTCCTTTATACAATATAGAATGTCATCATTTATTGGCAGAGCAGTATTTGTATCAAATGCGATTTAACGATTTTGAGCGCATACAAGTTATCCAAGATATCAGCAGTTACGGTTTGCAGTTACAAGCTACATATTGCTTTTTAACCGGTGAAAACCAGCAAGCTATCGATTATTTTGAGCAAGCTATGCTCGCTAAAAACAAACTGACAAAACGCAAAAAACAATATTTAAATGACGTGTTGGGGTATTTCTATAAATTGGCATTGATGGTTCATGGCAACCAACAGGATGTAAGTTATTTTCCAAATGCCCTGCAACAAGTCGAATTTGAAGACAGCGACCGTAAATCTGATAATGATTTTTTCTATATAGGGCAAGGTGTCGTTAAACCGATTCAGAGCTTATTGTCAGGCGAAAAATATAATATAAATATTGAATTTAACAGCGTTGATGATGAGATTGATTTTTTCTCTCATCAGCTCTGCTATTTTAATTATTTATTGGCGCAGGTTTGGTGTAACCAAAGCAAAGGCCCAGGATGGGCTAAATTAGCATTGAGATACCAAGCACATTTTGAACAACTGGCTTACCCCTTATTTGCGCAAATATGTTGTCAAATGGCCACGAGTTTTATGGATGAAAAACCCGATTTAAAGAAACAGTCAGACCTAGCATCCGAATCGATATTAATCAATATCAGTAACCTGATAGAAATTAAATCAGAGTGGGACTTAGCCCTAGATAAATTAATTGCATTGAACCCAAATGCTGAAAAAAATGCGGCACCGGATGCACAAAAGACAATCAAGCCAGTACGTTTGATTTGGGAATTTGAAAAGAGTTACGTTCATACATTAACGGCTCGTGAGCAAAAGTTTAATCAATCAGGTTGGAGCAAAGGTCGAGTCGTTTCGTTAAAGCGTTTGAAAGAAGAAACTGCTTTATTTGACTACTTAAGCGAAAGCGATAAGAAAATTTGTCGTACGATTGATGCTTATCAAAGTTGGGGATATTACTCAAAGCTTGAATACACGCTACAAGGATTGTCGGCACTTGAAGCAGCAGTGGGAATAGACAACTTATACCAATCAGATGATTTAAGCCAAGTGATTGAAATCATCAAGCGCGAGCCTGAATTATTGGTTAGTCAGCATGGCGAGCAACTTTGTTTAAGTATCGCGGATTTACCCGATGATATTAGCAGTGATGGGGGGCAGCCTGCTTACGATTTGAAATCTATTACCGATACACAATATCATCTCACGGTGTTTTCGCCTGAACATCTTAAAGTGGCCGACATCATTGGTGAGGCAGGTTTGCTAATTCCAATCAGTGCCAAGCAAAAAGCACTAGCAGGCATTGCGGCCATTGCGCCATTTTTAGATATTCAATCTGATATTACAGAGCTTGATACTGGGTTAGAAACCCATGAATGCGATCCCAATTTAGTGGTGAATATTCATCCAATCAAAAACGGGCTAACATTTACCTGTGTGGTGATGCCATTTGGTGAAAAAGGGCCAGCATTCAAACCTGCGGTTGGTAATGCCAGTTTGACCACTGACTTAAACGGTAAGCGTATGGCAACCCAACGTGACCTAGTACGCGAAGAAACATTATTGGACCAACTAGACCAAGCCTGTCCCGCTTTTTTAAATATGCCAGATAACATCTTACTATTAGACGACTTACAAACGGCGCTAGCCGCCCTAGAACAGTTAGAAGTGGCCATTGCCCAAGCACCATTTGATTTAGTGCTTCGCTGGCCGAAAGGCAAAAAAGTTAGCTTAACCAAAAAATTAGACAGCGCACACTTACACATTACATTTAGTCATAAAAACGAGTGGTTTGATATTACTGGCGACTTACAAATAGACAATGAGCAAGTACTTGATCTACGAAAACTGCTGGAATTGGTCAAAACCAGTCATGGTCGCTTTATAGAGCTTGGCCAAGATCAAATACTCGCCTTGTCTGATGATTTACGCCACAAACTCGAATTAATTAATCAAGTCACCGACGATGGTAAATTTCATCCATTAGCTAGCTTGCAAATGGAGGAAGCCACGACCGGGATGCGCATGAAAACAATTCATGCCTGGGATCAACAAACCCTCAAAATGCACGAAGCGAATACGCTTGAACCGCAAATCCCCTCGACGTTTCAAGCGCAATTACGTGACTATCAATTAGTAGGATTTGACTGGGCATCGCGTCTTGCACATTGGGGCGCAGGCGCTTGTTTAGCAGACGATATGGGCTTGGGTAAAACGTTACAAGCGCTCGCTGTTTTACTGTCGCGGGCTAACCAAGGTCCGAGTTTAATCATAGCACCCACATCTGTTTGTTTTAACTGGCAACAAGAAGCGTTAAAATTCGCGCCCACCTTGAATATCAAAATATTTTCTGACTCAGCTAATACCGTCCAGCGTCAAAAATTGTTAAACGAGTTAAGTCCGTTTGACTGCGTGATCATAAGCTACGGTCTGCTTCAAAGGGAACATGAAATACTGAAAGGCGTTCACTGGCGCAGTATAGTAGCCGACGAAGCCCAAGCATTAAAAAACCCATTAACCAAACGTACAAAAGCCGCCATCGCATTAAAAAGCGACTTTAAAATGATCACCACTGGCACACCCATTGAAAACAACTTAACCGAACTATGGAGTTTATTCCGCTTTATTAACCCTGGTTTGCTGGGAAATATAAAACGCTTTGGCGAGCGTTTTTCAGTGCCAATCGAAAACGCAAACGAAGACCCACTCGCCGCGCGCAAAGCCAGCCAAGCACTTAAAGCGCTTATCCAACCGTTTATCTTACGGCGCATGAAAAACCAAGTATTAACTGAATTACCATCCCGCACTGAGATTAATGTTCGGGTAGAAATGAGTCCCCAAGAGCGTGACTTTTACGAAGCGCTGCGACTCAATGCAATAGACAATATTAGCCAAAACGACCAACAAACCAATGCAGGCGAACAGCGAATTAAAATGCTTGCCGAGCTAGTGAAATTACGTCAAGCCTGCTGTCACCCTAAATTAGTCATGGCAGAGACCAACATACCCAGCGCCAAACTAGCCGCCCTTGATGAATTACTAGAAGAGCTGAAACTCAACAATCACAAAGCGCTCATTTTTAGCCAGTTTGTTGGGCACTTACAATTAATCAAACAACACATCGAAGCCAAAGGGATGAGTTATCAATATTTAGATGGCTCAACGCCGCAAAAACAACGACAAAAAGGCGTTAACGCCTTTCAAAGTGGTGAAGGCGATATATTTTTAATCAGTTTAAAAGCGGGTGGTTCAGGTTTAAATTTAACTGCAGCAGACTACGTCATACACATGGATCCTTGGTGGAATCCAGCCGTAGAAGAGCAAGCCTCTGACCGCGCCCACCGCATAGGCCAAACGCGGCCAGTGACCATTTATAGGCTAATTGCCCAAAATACAATAGAAGAAAAAATCGTCGCGCTGCACCAGCATAAACGCGACTTAGCAGACAAGCTTCTATCGGGTAATGAAGCTGTCACTAAACTGTCGGTAGATGACATGCTGAGTCTTCTGAAGCAGACATTTTAGCTTAGGTTAACTCACCACGGCTGGTCTGAGTGTTACACTATTATTGGCAGAAATAGCGTCACAATCCGTTGAGGCTGGAGGGAGACTAATTTATTATAAAGGCGTATTGTGGGGAATTGGCTTATAGTAACTTTTCGCACCGTTGGTGCTCACACCTCGAACCTGACCCCGCAGTTCACTGAGTTCGCAGATGTGACTGGGCACCATCATTGGATGGTGAAGGATTTGGGTACTTACTTTTGGATTGTGTTGCTTGTCTTAAGCGCGTTTGAATAAGACGTTTGCCCTGCCCATACCCCGCAATCGCTGATGTTTGGTATGGCGTTTGAATTCCTTCATCATTAGTTCTGCTCCTGCGGCGTAGCAAAAGTGTTTTTCAAATTCAGTGGTCAGGGTAAGCCATTGTTCATCACTTAAACCTAAGCGGGTTAAAATTGGGCTGTGCTCAGGAGTGATATATCCTGCTTTGTCTTCTCGAATACACCTTCCTGTGCTCTCTACCAGTTCACAGTAATCTTTAAGGCAAAAAGCGATACCCTTGAGCATGTTTTGTCTGGGGTTTCCCACAAAGGGCATGAGTTGTCTGGGTTGACGTTTTTTGCTTTTAACTGCCTGTGTACGTTTTTTGATGCTGGTGTGTTTTGAGGTTTCTGGCGTGCTTTCCATTTTCGCGCGAATAGGGTTCAAATCAACATAGGCCATACACGCCAATACCGCACTTTCATCTAATAGGGCTTGTGATTTAAACCGACCTTCCCAGAATCTGCCCGTACAGCCGTCCTCTTTATTGGCTTCACGGGCTATGTATTCATTCAGGTTGCGCATGAACCAACTGATCTCGTACAGCCTTGCTCGATATACCTCAACCGTTTCTTCAAACGTAATCCGCTCACCGGGGCTAAGCTCTTCACCTCGCAGGTATTTTTGTGTCAACAAGGTGCCTTTATGCAGCTTATGATAACGTCTTAACACCTCATCAATAAGCCAGTGCTCCGCCTTGTCTTTATCCACACACACCACTACATGGGTATGATTGCTCATCACCGCATAGGCACAAATATCAATAGCAAACACCGACGACAACATTAACAACCGGTCTTCGACCCAAGCTCGGCGATGCTCGTAACTTTGACCGGAATATGTATCCACACCACACAAAAATGAACGACGTACACAGCGGGAAACACAATGGTAATAAGGCGTATCAATTAAACTGACTTGGCTTTGACGAGGTTGAGGCATAAATCACCCTTTTGGTTAAAAATCATACAGCACGGATAAAGTATAGTGCTGTATGAAAGTTAGTCAAATTATCTTGGGTGTCTTGGTAAGTATTAATCCAAGGGTATTCCATTACTTATCGCATCGCTACAGGCAAACAGCAAGGACGAAAGGTCTTTACCTTGCAAACCATTGCACCTATGGCAGAGCAGGGGCTTGCGTCAGGCTGTGCCGCAAATGTGGCAGGCTTCAGTCTCCATGCAGGTGTCATGAGCAACTCACAGGATAGGGGTAAACTCGAAAGGCTGTGCCGTTGC
>CAJQKX010000299.1 GCA_905479025.1 uncultured Paraglaciecola sp. | reverse complement strand
TAACTCGCCTGATTGCGCGTCTATGGCATATGCGTTGCCGTCCAAATCGCCAAATAGCAAGGAGTCCAGCTGTAGAAAAAGCGAACCTCTTACCTCATCCTTAGCCTGATACTCCCATTGTACGCAGCCTGTTTCAACATCAAGCGCATAAATAATCCCTGCCTGACTACCGATGTAAACCATGTTCTTGCTTACAATAGGCTGCGACCTAACCCTTGTTGCCTCAGGAAAGGCAAATGCCCATTTCAATTTTAGCTCGTCCACGTTATCTGGCGATATGCCAGACTCATTTTCTTGATGTCGTCTGTTTCCCGACTTACCTCCCCAACCATTCCAATCGACTTTAGATAATGACTTGGGCAAGTCAACACCGATACTTTTGCAAGTATAAATTGTTTCACTAATTTTGGAGTCTGCGACTTTTTTACCCGTTATAAACTCAGCCACTGCGTGCTTATCAGCTAGAGATAAACCAATGCCAGCGGTACTCATTAATCCAGATTCTAAGGATTTAATGATCCTTTCGGGCGGATATAGCTTGAGTGCTTCAACCTTGGGCGCTTCTAGCATAGCTCCTAGGTGGCATGCTGAACAGTTAGTTTGAAAGATTTTAGCACCATCACTTAATTCATCAGCCTGAACACCCATCAAACTCATAAATGATAGGCCTACAATGGCTACAGAACGAAGTAAAAATAGCACAGCAATTCGACGATTATTTGTCATTTTTATTCCCACAGGTAACAACTCAAAAAAAGGGCTGCATTTTAAAGACATAAAGATTAATTTAAACCTTATTGACGACTAGTTCAATACAATGTAGGGTTTATTTAATAATTTTATTACATGGTTATGAGGCTTGGTATGGATTTAGGATTTGCTAATAAGCGAGCAATAGTCACAGGTGGCAGTCGCGGTATTGGTCACGCTACGGCGCAAACACTTATTAATGAAGGGGCAGCAATTGCCACTTGTGCCCGGGGAGCCGATGCTTTAAATGCCGCACTCGCCAATTGGCGCGGACAAGGTGCAACGGCCTACGGTGCCAGTGTAGACGTGAGTGACCCCCAGGCATTTGGCCAGTGGTTTGAATCTGCTGTAGAGCAGCTCGGTGGTCTAGACGTGTTTGTATCTAATGTCACCAGTATGAACGAATATAGTGGTGAAGCGCGCTGGAAACAGGCCTTTGAGGCCGATTTAATGCAACATATTAGGGCCACCGAATTGGCGCTGCCACACTTGCGTAAAGGCAAGGATGCATCCATTGTGTATATCGCATCCATTGCCTCAATTATGAGTGCAAACATGCCAACTGAGACTGAATATGGGGCAATGAAGGCGGCGCTTATTTCTTACGCATCGCAACTAGCGCATAAGTTAGGCAAAGAAAATATTCGTGTCAACTTGCTTTCTCCGGGACCGATCTATCATGAAAATGGCTTTTGGCAAGGGGTAGAGAAACATAAACCCGACTTGTATAAGCGGGCTCAAGCCCTGTCGGTATTCAATCGTTTAGGCACGGCACAAGAAGTGGCAAACGCCACAGCCTTCTTGGCCAGTCCAGTTGCATCCAACATAACCGGGATAAATCTGCGTGTTGATGGCGGTACAATAAAGACTGTAAACTTTTAATTAACAAATAGTCACTAACAAAAGCCTTCAAGATATTTTATTAACACGTTGTTTATATTGATATTTTGAAGATTTTATTTTCATATTTAAACCACGCCTTTCGAATTAATTAACATTTCTGTAACTAAATAGATTGACTATTATACACTTTGTCAATAAATTAACCTTATTGACTCATTGTTTAGTAGTGGCCGAGATGGCTGCTGTCTGAATCTAATATCACCACACAAACACAATAACTGGGAGCCTATCATGCCAGCGAAAAACACTATAAAACCCATGCTGAGTATCATTGCCTTATTACCCTTTGCGTTTTCTGCACTTGCACAAGAAGTTGCGCAGGCAGTCAATAACACCGAAGAAGAAAATAATGGACTTGAAGTCATTGAAGTCACCGCGCAAAAACGTGTGACTTCATTACAAGATACGCCAATCGCCATTAGTGCTTTTAGTCGCACTATGTTAGACGATCAGAATATTGAAGATGCCTTGGATATTCAATTTGGCGTGCCCAATTTCACTGTCCCGGGCAACGGTGGTTATAGTGTGCGTGGTGTTGGTAACACTGCAATTTCCGCCACTGCCGATCCTGGTTTGGGGGTGCACGTTAACGGTGTATATGTCAGGTCAGGTGCTATCCAAAACGAATATTACGATTTGGAATCTATTGAAGTCTTACGGGGGCCGCAAGGAACCTTATTTGGCCGCAATACTACGTCTGGCGTGCTCAACTCAATTACCAGAAGACCCGACGATATTTTTGAAGCCCAGTTAACCACCGAAATTGCTACTTTTAATAGTTTAAGAACAAAAGGTTTCGTTAACATTCCCCTTAGTGACTCTGTTCTACAGCGCTTTGCTTTTAATACAGTAAAACGTGATGGTTACACCGAAAACCTCGCAGAAAATGTTGGATTCGACGAGCTTGATGGGCGAGACCAATGGTCTTTGCGCAGCTCAACCACTTTTGAATTTAGTGAAAAAGCGACTGGGTTTTTATTTGCCGAATATTTTCAAGAGAACAGTGACCGTAGTGTAGTGACAGGTGTTTTGTGTAAGTCAGACCCTGTTTTGGGCTGTGATAATAGTGAAACTCTGGCGAGTGAATTCCCTAATACTAGTCATACCGACGGTGCATTGGCCAAT
>CAJQKX010000298.1 GCA_905479025.1 uncultured Paraglaciecola sp. | reverse complement strand
TGTTTTCAACACCACTTCCAGCCAGAAAATCATCACGCATTAGCCAAACCAAAACTACCGTTTAAGGTTGATCGCGGTGTGCTCGAAAACTATCGGGATTTGCATTTTGATGAAAGTCTTGTTCAGCTCAAGCACACCCTTAAAAAACAAAATGTCGTTCTTCCAACGCTGTACAAGCACTACGCCGATCTATGCGAAGCGCGAGGAACTCAATTTATTGACTTCAATGTTGACCCCAAATTCTCACATTGTATCGACGGCCTGATACTGGTTGACCTCTCTTACATTAAGGACAAAAAGAAGCGAAGGTACTTGGACCCGCATACCGCTAGCAAGCACTAATTTTGATTGTATAAGTAATGAACAATAATTCTCACTGTAGACCTATTGCCCAAGCATCACTCAACCCGCATCGATCGATAACACTGAAATTGAAAAAATGGCTAAAGTAGACCTCCACGTTCATTCAAAATACTCCGACTACCCCAGCACGTGGGCGCACAAGTTTTACAAGTCTCCCGAGAGCTTCACCGAGCCAGAGACAGTCTACCGTCAAGCTAAAACGCGTGGAATGACTCTGGTGACAATCACAGATCACGACGACATTAGAGGCGCTCTTGAGCTTGTTGCACGTCACCCTATGGACAGCTTTGTCTCGTGCGAAGTCACGACATATTTCCCTGAAGACGACTGCAAAATTCACATTTTGGTATACGGAATCAACGAACGTCAGTACGAAGAAATAATGATCGTACGATCATCAATATACGATTTTCGTAACTACATTGTTGAAAACAATATCGCGTACTCCGTGGCGCACGCTACTTATGATCAAGATGGCAAATTCACCTTTAGTCACATCGAAAAATTAGTGTTGCTCTTTGATGTATTTGAAGTAATTAACGGCGGTGGCGATGCGCAGAACAACTTAATGTTACACCGCTATTTAGACGCCCTGGACGATGAAACTCTGGATGAGCTTCAAGCTAAACACAAGATTCAGCCCATCAGCGTCGACCCTTGGATCAAATCTTACACCGGCGGCGCTGATGATCATTGCGGGATCCTGATCGGAACGGCTTATACTCAAAGTGATGCGACAACGGTCGCTGAGTTTCTCAACTCGCTGCGCAGGAAACACACAACGGCAAACGGTCTACATGGCACTTTTGAAACCTATGCTACGGGAGTGATCAAGCACATTCATGATTACCGATTAGACCGCGACAGTAGCTATTCGAGCTCCAAAATGAATGAGTTTCTGGAGTTATTCTTCAGCGGTACTGAGGGCAACCTATTTAGCCGTTTCAAAAAAAGTCGGTCGCTCAAGTACCTAAAGCGAAAGAACTCCAAAACACACAACGCACTGCATCGCCTCCTTAGTCACATAGAGAAGCTTAAAACCGAGGATCTAGCGACTAAAGTTCCCGTTATCTATGAGGACATCAAGTATTTACACGATGAGATGTTCGTTACAGTAATCAATGCGATTGTTAAGAGTTTCCCTCAGGGTGATATTTTTACTGCATTTCAAAAGTTCGCGACCGTGTTTCCTATGACACTGCTGGCAATGCCCTTTTTGGGCTCAATGCGCCATCAGGTCTTAAAGAAAGACTTGAAACAAGGTTTAATAGGGGCAACATCACAGCCATACACTCAGAAAGCATTATGGTTTACCGACACTATAGATGACCTGAATGGCGTATCAGTTACCCTACGTCAAATAGCTGCACACAGTATGTCGGAAGGCTATCAGCTAAAGCTAGTTACCTGTGTCGATGAGGCTAATCTAAAACAACCACTGCCTAGTAACACTCTAAATTTTCATCCTATAAAGAGCATCGAAATCCCAGGTTACGAGCAGCAATTGGTAGGTTTTCCATCGCTATTGGCAATGATGAAAGCAATCGTAGCCGAACAAGCGGATCAGGTCATTATTTCTACGCCAGGCCCCCTTGGGCTCGGTGCCCTCCTGTGCGCGAAGCTAATGGATTTGCCCGTAAAATGTATATACCACACTGACTTTGCCGAACAACTTTACCGAATGACCGGCGAGGAAACTCTTGCCCAGCTCAGTAACTGGGTTGTGAATAAATTTTATGCGCAAGCTGATACGGTCTTTGTGCCTAGTCATGCGTATATCCAGAAGTTGGACCACGCTGGCTTAGACCGCAATCGCTTGCGGATTTTTCCGCGCGGACTAAATCTGGATTTGTATAAGCCTGCCGAACCTGGAATGAGCTCTATGTTGCCACCAGAAATAACTGGCGACTTTACTTTGCTTTTTGCAGGAAGAATTTCAGAAGACAAAAATTTGAATACATTGCTCAATATTTTTAGATTGGCAGAACAGCAGAGCAAACGCCGTTATAACCTAGTCATTGCGGGAGATGGCCCAGACCTGCCCAAGATAAAGCAGGAGTTGATGGGCTACCCTAATGTTGTTTTCACGAATCGAGTTGCACCTGAAGAACTGGTTGCTTGGTACCAGACAGCCGACTTACTCGTATTCCCTAGTCATACAGACACTTTTGGGATGGTTGTACTTGAAGGCCTTGCTTGTGGGTTGCCTGCGCTAGTCACCGCCACTGGCGGTCCGCAAGAGATCATTCAACCTGGAATCACAGGACAGGTTATTGAGCTAGACAAACCGCAGTTGTGGTTAGGGGCCATTGAATTTTACCGAAGTCTAAAACTTCAAAACCCGTTGGCTTACCAAGAGCTGCGCGAATCGTGTAGTTACCAAGTCAACCAACACAATAATTGGCAGCCCGTATTCGACGAAGTTCTGGGCAATGAGTG
>CAJQKX010000297.1 GCA_905479025.1 uncultured Paraglaciecola sp. | reverse complement strand
GATATCCATATAAATCCTTATCTCATAGATGCGATTATCGGATTTTCTGTGGTGTATAAGGGCTTTGATAATTTAGATGGATATCGCCTAACACCCCCCAAAATAAGGTAATACTGTGGCCAATTGTAAACATACTCACATATAACAATACGTCTCGGCTTCGATACAAGAAAAAAATTACACCTACGAGGAAAAGTATGTGGTCATATCCTGTAAACATGTGCTTTGCGCCAATATACATAAATGGGAAAAATTGTACGCCAACATTTTGCTCCAAAAACACACGAGTATCGTCATCAACACCATGAGCAAGAACGTCTATGGAGAGGCTGATCAATAGAATGGCAAATACAAGTTTGCTCAAATTTAGAATATTATTTAACAAAGATTACTCATCATTAATTGTGAGTTGGAATTGAAGCAACAAAACAGCTTAGGTACCAAATGAAAAAAAATTGACTGTTTTATAATCATCATAAGTAAATAAACTTACTTGGTCTTTATAGTTTTTGATTTTAGCCTCACACTTGTCCTGATCACCAAAGAGTAACAAATCTCTTAGTTACGACCAGTCTTTAAATTTTTGCATGTCACTGGTTTTTGCTTCTATCCAGTTGTCACCTTGTGTGGTGGTTTCTTTTTTCCAAAATGGCGCTTGGGTTTTCAAATAATCCATAATAAATTCGTTAGCATGATAGGCAGATTGTCGATGTTGACTCGTTACACCTACAAACACAATTTGTTCTGATACTTTTAGCTGCCCAACGCGGTGAATTACAGACACACTGCCTAGTTGCCATTTAGCTTTAGCTGTTTGTACAATATTATTCAATACTTTTTCTGTCATCGCTGGGTAATGCTCTAAATATAAACTGCTAACAGATTGTTGAAGATTAGTATCCCGAACCAAGCCAACAAATGTCACCAGAGCACCATCACTGTGATTACTGTCTCTTAATTTTTGGTATTCATGAGCAAAGTCAAAATCCTGAGTTTGCACAACGATTTGCGTAAAATGACTCATGAAATTGATTACCCACCGGTCACAGGAGGAAAAAATGCGACTTCGTCGGCATCACACAGCACAGTATCATCACTCGTCATCTCTTGATTAACCGCAACCAACGCTTTGCCATAAGCCAAATATTCTTCCCATGTATTGTCTTTTGCCTGCAAAATACTGCGTAGCTTAGCTACTGTGTTTAAATGCTTGCCATTTTGAATGATCTCAATGTTTAGACATTCAGTCTTAATAACTTCTTTAAGTTGACCAAAAAATAAAACTTTTAACATGACCAATCACCGCTTTTGCCACCTTGTTTACTCAGTACCTTGATATCACTAATTACCATATGAGGGTCAACAGCCTTACACATATCAAATAAGGTCAAAGCAGCCACACTTACCGCCGTAAGTGCTTCCATCTCTACACCCGTTTGCCCCGCTAACTTGCACATAGCTTGTATACGAACTTTATTATCAACATCCAATATTTTAAAATCGAGCTGAACTTTAGACAACATCAATGGGTGACATAAAGGTATAAGTTCGCTGCATTTTTTCGCCCCTTGGATTCCCGCGATACGGGCAATCGATAACACATCACCTTTGGCATGAGTGTTATCTTTTAACATGGTAAAAGCTTGTGTAGACATGGATATATATCCTTCTGCCACAGCTTGGCGTTGTGTTATCAGTTTATCTGTCACATCAACCATATTGGCCTTCCCATGCTCATTTACATGAGTCAAACCTTCACTTTGGTTTTGCATATTAAGTATTATCCTCTGCTTGAGCATTCGGTAATGTCTTTTAAATGAACAACAAAATTACACGGGCGATGGGTCGAGTCTAACTGTTGTTGAAGGATGCTGTTCCACGCTGTTTTACACGCGCCAGTAGAGCCTGGCATACAAAATATTGCCGTACCATTGGCCATGCCACCTAACGCCCTTGATTGTACCGTTGATGTACCAATCTCTAAGTAAGACACATGTCTAAATAATTCACCAAAACCTTCAATCTCTTTTTC
This sequence comes from uncultured Paraglaciecola sp., assembly GCA_905479025.1. Next base: position 9,295 of record CAJQKX010000297.1, on the reverse strand, counting down.
AAATAACGGCAACATGGCTTCTGGAGTAGTATCTCTTGCAGTAAAGCCTGTTCCACCTGTCACCAAAACAACTTGAATATTAGCAGCCGCTATCCAATTAGATACCACCGCTCGGATTTGAAACTTATCGTCTATTACAATTTTTTTGTGTATTACATTATGACCATCAGCGACTGCAGCCTGATTAAGGTATTGCCCAGAGGTATCATTCTCCTCACTGCGAGTATCTGACACAGTTAACACCGCGATATTCAGAGCCTGTTTAGTTGTTGATTCAATCATTGTCATGTCTAAGTCCCAATAAATGGTGGTTCATCGCAGCGCTGATGCCACTGCTCTGGAGTATTAATATTGCCTAATTGAGTGTTTTTCAAAGGAGGTATTTGTAGACCCTGCAAAGAACTCAACATCTTTTTTACAGAATATTGGCGCTGTTTTGGCTTTACCAAGGATTCGTCCTGCTGGTGCTTAAGTGCACTCGCCAAATATTCAGTCACATCGACTGATAGCGGAAGATAAAGTGGTAAAAAGCACTGTTCAAAAATGCATAAACACCGATTTTTTCTGCCCATCTTGAGTAAATGGTCAAAATCTTCTGCGTATAAATCTGGCATATCTACCGCTATCACCAGTAACTCACTAATGTTGCTGTTATGCATTTCAAAATGCGTTATCGCCCCATGAATACCTGATAAAGGTCCACAATTTGGAATAACATCAGCAATACCCTGATCATGCTGAGAGCCACTGATAAAAATATTATTACACACAAAAGCCAATTGACGTTGGCAATGTTCAAGTAACGATAGTCGGCTATTTGGTAATGTTAACAAACTTTTATCTGTTCCCATTCTACTTGAGTTTCCGCCCGCTAAAATCACCCCAGCTAACATCTATGATACCCCCCAAAAACCAACACCATTTTCATCTGAGAATTCATTAGCCACCTAACATAGCTAAATGTTTTGTCGCACCTGTGAAACCATCTTGTAACCAATGTGTCGCCTCTTTATCACCCAACAAATCAATGAGTTTAGTTTGCAATTCACTGCTGTCAGCTGACTGCAAAGCAGGTCGTATATCCAGACCTTGGTCAGCAAACAAACATAAATGCAATTTGCCAGTAGAAGAAATCCTTAGCCGATTACAGGTTGCACAAAAATCTTGGCTGTATGGCATAATTAAGCCTATCTTGCCTTGATAATCAGGGTGAAAAAACTCTTGAGCAGGCCCTGCTGTTTTATCTCGAATCAGTTGGCTCCATCCACTTTCAAGAAGCTGTTCTTTTATTGGCATACCAGAAACATGGTTCTCGTTAAAAAACATCACATTGTCACCCGTTTGCATTAACTCAATCAGCCTCAACGTTACAGGTGTATTTTTTAGCCAAGTTAGGAAATTTTGCAGCTCTTTTTCATTGTATTGTTTCATCAATACAGCGTTGACTTTTACTTTTACACCTAAGGCTATGGCTTTGTCGATACCGCGTAAAATAGTCTTAAGTTTATTATGGCCGGTAATCGCTGCAAACATACGAGGGTCGAGGCTATCGATGCTAATGTTGAGTGAATCAAGTCCAGCATCCACCCACTTATGAATATCAGCATCCAACTTATAGCCGTTACTCGTCATAGCGACATGCTCAATGCCATTGGCGGATGAACAGGCTTTTATGATTTCAGGCAAGTCTTTTCTAAGGGAGGGTTCGCCACCGGTTATGCGTACTTTACTGGTGCCCAATGAGGCAAATCCATTAACCAAGGTTTTAATTTCAGACAATGCCAAAAAGTTACGGTCGGTATCACAAGCATAACCATCAGGTAAACAGTAATCACATGAAAAATTACACACATCTGTTATAGACAGCCGTAGGTAATGGAAGCGACGTCCAAATTTATCTTCTAACATATTATTTAACACCTTTCCAAAGTGAAGTGACAAAAAATTTGTGTCACTTGCGGGAGGCTGTTCGATTTCTCTTACAACCCTGGCGAACTGGCAACGTTGCCAAATTCACGGCTAAAAAACCTTGTCTTAGATTTAGGTGAGATAGCTCGGAGTTATGCACCTATTATCTGACTATGAGGTCAAACAATAGTTACCTATTTGTAACATATAATCATAATTTTGTAATGGTAAACCACTTTTGTGTTTTTAAAATGGTAAGCAATGTTTACAGGCCAATCGATGCAAGATGGCACATAAGTTGTAATGGTTTTCACTAGTATCTTATTAAATGTTTAATTAAAAGCACGGATAAAGTGCAAAAACAGAGATTTCAACAGTCTATGATCAACACCTTCATCAACAAAAATAAGCTCCCCATTGATTTTTCATTAATCGCAGAAGATTACTTTATTCCTCTTGCCGAAGAGATCAAATTGCACCAATTAAGTGCAAAGACAACTTATTTTGTTGGAATTAATGGCAGTCAAGGCTCTGGCAAGTCGACATTATCAGCCTTTATAAAAGACTACTTAACTGAAACTTACGGCATGAACGTGGTTGTAATGTCATTGGATGATTTCTACCTTAGTCGCATAGAACGTCAAATAATAACAACCGATGTACATCCTTTATTTACCACCCGTGGAGTGCCAGGTACTCACAATATGCATCTGGCTAAATCGGTAATGCATAACCTAAAACATCAACAACCCACGACTATCCCAAGATTTAATAAAGCCACAGATAACCCTCATCCTGCATCATATTGGACAAAGGTATCTTCTGCAGTGGACATAGTAATTTTTGAAGGCTGGTGTTGGGGCGTTGAGCCGCAAACCCCTGAACAGTTAACACAACCAGTAAATGGATTAGAGGCAATAGAAGACGATAACGCAGCTTGGCGTAACCATGTCAACTTACAACTTTCTCTGCATTATAAACCCCTCTATAGTTGGATGAATAAATGGGTGATGTTAAAAGCCCCTTGTTTTGAGGATATATATGCTTGGCGTTTAGAGCAGGAACAAAAGCTTATTGCTGCAACAGCCAATAATGACAAAAATAACAATCAGGGCATCATGGATGAACAGCAAGTTCAGCGCTTTATTGAGCATTATCAACGTTTAACTGAACATGCACTTGATACATTGCCAAACACATCAGACCACGTGTTTGAACTAAATCATGAAAGGGCCATCACCGCTCATAAGCTTAAGGAAGTCCATGGTTAACGATGTATTAGTTTTTACAGATTTAGACGGGACATTACTTGACCATCACAACTATAGTTTTGCCCCAGCATTACAAATGCTACATAGACTTAATTCTATCAATATACCTGTGATCCCTAACACCAGTAAAACCTTCGCTGAACTCATTGATTTAAGACAACAAATAGGATTAGAGGGGCCTTTTATTGTCGAAAATGGGGCCGCTATTTACATCCCTATTCTTTATTTCAAAACTCAGCCTAGGGATACAAAATCTAAAAATGGCTACTGGGTGAAAGAATTCTCTAAACCAAGAGAGCATTGGTTGTCATTAATAGATGAGCTAAAAGTACTTTTTGCAGGCGAATTTAATCATTTTTCTAACATGTCTAATACAGAAATAATAACGGCAACCGGGCTTTCAGTAAGACAGGCAAGACTAGCTGCCACTAGAGAGTACGGTGAACCTATTTTATGGTTGGGCAGTGCAGATACAAAAAATATATTTGTTCAAACTATTAAAAAACTTGGAGTCACACCTTTGCAGGGAGGACGATTTTTACACCTATCTGGAGAATGTGACAAAGGCACAGCGCTAACTTGGCTAGCACAGCAGTTTAAAAATGAACGTAAAGTAAAACAATGTACCTCCATAGCTTTGGGTGACGGACAAAATGATGTTGCCATGCTAGAGGTTGCAGATATAGCGGTACGGATTTTATCACCAACAAATGCACCACCAACATTATCCAGACAAACAGACGTTTATACTAGCCAAGCTTATGGCCCAACTGGTTGGACAGAATGTCTAGAGAAAATAATATTTACCCATAAACAATTTAACATGTAGTACGGAGATATCATGGCTGATTTTTATCAAAATGGCATAGTCACAACCTTACATAACTTGTCTGAAAGGCCCGTTGAGGAATTAGAAAAGGAACTTGTAGAGTTCTCAAAAAGACGTCCTATGGCGCTTATATTACCCTCTTTATTTTCCGAGCTTGAAGGCACAGCGTTACCCAACATCATCGACCATATAAGTAAAGTTCCCTATCTATCTCAGATCGTAATTGGCCTTGACAGAGCCAATCTTAAACAATATCAACATGCTCTCAATTTTTTTGGCACTTTACCGCAAAATCACCGCGTATTGTGGAATGAAGGACCAAGACTTAAAGCCTTAGATGCAAAATTAGAAGCGTTAGGATTGGCGCCTAAGGAATTAGGCAAAGGTCGAAATGTTTGGTATTGCATGGGTTATGTGTTGGCGACAGGCAAAGCAGAGTCGGTAGCATTGCACGATTGCGATATTCTGACTTATGACAGGGGCCTACTAGCAAGATTAATATATCCGGTAGCAAATCCACTTTTTAATTATGAATTTTGCAAAGGCTATTATGCCCGTGTAGCTGATGGAAAGATTAACGGTCGGGTTTCAAGGTTATTAGTGACACCTTTAATACGAGCCTTACAAAAAGTAGTGGGTCATAATGAATATCTTGAATATATGGACAGTTTTAGATATCCATTAGCGGGCGAATTTTCTTTCAGGCGTGATGTGTTAAATGATATCCGCATTCCCAGTGATTGGGGCTTAGAAATCGGTGTGTTGTCTGAAATGCAACGAAACTATTCCCATAATAGATTATGCCAGGCAGATATAGCCAAAACTTACGATCATAAACACCAAGATTTATCGGCAAATAACGATCAAGGTGGACTATCTAAAATGTCTATCGATATCACTAAAGCCTTAATTAGGAAACTTGCCACTCAGGGTGAAACTTTCTCCACTGAGACTTTTAGATCACTAAAAGCCACGTATTATCGGATTGCCTTAGATTTCATAGAAACCTATAATAATGATGCCATTATGAATGGTCTGAAGTTGGATATTCATAGTGAAGAAAAAGCAGTTGAATTATTTGCCAGCAATATTATGAAAGCTGGAGAAAGTTTCTTAGATAACCCAATGGAAACTCCATTCATTCCTAGTTGGAACCGTGTAGTGAGTGCCATGCCTGACGTATTAGAACAATTAAAAGATGCGGTAGAGCAAGATTACTTAGAGTTTAAACCTTAAGGGGCAGTCAATGTTATCGGTATTAGAACAACTGACAGAGCGTGTTGAGCATCATTTAGCCGTGATTTATCAAGACGTTGAATTAAAAAAGCCTTACACAGATTTATGTAAGCAGTTATTACACACCATGCGCATTGATACTGCTGACTTATTAGTAACGCCTAAAAGTCATCATAATAATTGGGATCAGAAAGATGTCATGCTGATTACCTATGGCGATAGCATTGAAAAGACAGGAGAAAAACCACTTCACTCTTTACACAGTTTCTTAAAAAAATACTGTGGTGGTGCAATCAATAGCGTGCATCTATTACCCTTTTTTCCATACAGTTCCGATGATGGATTTTCGGTAATTGATTATTCCAGTGTTAACGAATCTTTAGGTGACTGGGATGACATACAATCAATTACCCAAGACTATCGCGTTATGTCTGACGTGGTGATCAATCATTGTTCATCCAGGAGTTTATGGTTTGAGAATTTTATCAAAGGTGAAGGCACAGGCAGTGACTTTTTTTTTACTGCATCATTAGAAGATGATGTATCCGACGTTGTAAGACCAAGAACCTCTGATTTGCTTAGATTAACCAAGACGAAGCATGGGGAAAAACAAGTATGGTGTACATTTAGTCATGATCAAGTTGATTTTGATTTTAGGAACCCTGCGGTCCTTGACACCTTTGTTTCAATTATACGGCAATATCTGGACACCGGCATTCGGATTTTTCGTTTGGATGCAGTTGCTTTTCTTTGGAAGAAAGTAGGTACTGATTGCATAAACCTTGAACAAACTCATGAAGTGGTTCGTTTGTTACGCATACTAATAGAACATGCTGTAAGCAACGCTGTAATTATAACCGAAACTAATATACCTAATCGGCAAAACCTAACCTATTTTGGCAATGCCAACGAAGCTCATGGTATCTATAACTTTTCGCTGCCACCTCTGTTAGTCAATACTTTAGTAACAGGTTCGTGTAGACACATTAAGGCGTGGTTGAGTAGTATGCCTCCCGCCCAAAATGGTACGTTCTTTTTTAATTTCATCGCGTCCCATGATGGCATAGGATTAAGACCTGCAGAGGGACTACTTGAAGATCAAGAACTCACGTCTTTGGTCAATACCATGCAAAATTTTGGTGGAAGAATTTCATGGCGTACTACCGAAGATGGTAAACAAAAGGCTTATGAGATCAACATTGCATTATACGATGCACTGCAAGGCACCATAAAAGGAGCTGACAAATGGGGATTAGACAGGTTTATATGTGCCCATAGCATAATGTTTGGCTTAGAAGGCATTCCAGGCATTTATATTCATAGCTTGTTAGGCACTGGTAATGATTATGAAAAAGTAAAAAACACCAGTCACACACGTTCTATCAATAGGCATAAATGGGATTATACAAATTTACAGGAACAACTTGCTTCACCCTATAGCCAACAAAGCAAAGTACATGCGAGGATGATAAAGCTATTAAATATTCGCAAAGAACAACCAGCATTCCATCCTAATGCCACCCAGTTTACGTTACAATTAGGCGAACAAATATTTGGTTTTTGGCGTCAAAGTATAGACAGAAGACAAAGTATTTTTTGCATATTCAATGTGACCGATGAACCACAAAACGTTAGGTTAAGTGACATTAACTTAATTGGTACCGACACTTGGTTTGACCTTATCAGCGGCCATACAATGAGTCTGGAAGATATTGAATACCAGCTAACACCTTATCAATCTATGTGGATATCTAATATTGGTAGTGAGTCCTTCAACCTAGTTAAATAGAGTGTTTTGGTTAAATAGAGTAGGACTTGTGTAGCACATAAGTCCTACTCTATTTAATTGATATTTACATATATTACCCATTTCAATCAATAACTGACTTTCACAAATAACACATTAGTCGTGTATATCAAACATATTGACAACGCCACCCTTATATAAGTAGTTGTTTTAATTGCTAATTAATAATTTGGCACAACAGTTTCCATAAATAAATTAAGGTGGTAACAGGAACAAATAAGCAAACCCCCTCCATACTTATTGATATTTCACTTCGTAATTTTTGTGAAAAAATTAGCAGCAAACAGTCAGTCAAAGCGGTTTACTATTTATCTATATTTGTTGTTTTTAGACTATGAGAAAGATTTAAGTTATGAAAAAGTTAATCGCATTGGTGGCGTTATCACTTATATCATTAGCATTAATCGCTGATGAAAATTTAATAGCTAAATTGGACTCTGACAACAATGGCCGAATTAGTATTAAAGAGGCTGCAGAAGATGTTTCGTTAGCGGCAATGATTTCTGAACTGGACATTAATAAAGACGGTTATCTGTCAATTAGTGAATTAGATAACGAAAATTAACTATATAAATTAATTGTGGAGCTGTGCGAACTTGGTAATCAACTGCTCCCCATATTCACCATTTACCTTAGTATTAAAGGAAGAAAACATTATGAGAAAGTTTGTATTCGCATCAATCGTCACATTTGCCTCATTTAACTTATTAGCTAAGTCTGAGGAAATAATAGTTCATCCACTAGATACTGACAAAGATGGTCTTATCAGCATGGAAGAAGCAAAAGCAGACAGTACTCTTAGTGCAATTTTTACTGAAATGGGTATCCACCAAGATGGTTTTTTTATCACATTTGGAATTGGAAGTTAAAACGGAAGGCGAAACTAACTAAATCGTATTTCTGATTAGTTAAAAGCCTTAAAGGGTAATAGCTTTTTGGGCTTTTAACTATTTATACCTCAACCGGCAAGTCAGTACTAGCCCCCCACTCACTCCACGAACCATCGAATACCGCTAACTTTGTATATCCTGCTTCAGTTGCTGCTAAGGCTAAAATGCAAGCGGTGACACCCGACCCACAACTAAAAACTAAATAGCTGTCTTCAGTGAGTACCCATTCAGAAAAAATTTTCTTCAGCTCCCAAGGATCTTTTAGTAATGTACCTTCAAGGCATAGTTGGAAAGGTAAATTAATAGAAGTTGGAATATGACCAGAGCGCAACCCTTTGCGTGGCTCTGCTTCTGTGCCGTTAAAACGCCCTGAACTTCTTGCGTCCAGCAAGGTTATATTAGTTAAGCTATGGTTTATTTCATTGGCACTTATAAAGTGTTTTTTATAATATTTAGTGTTGAAATCTCCGTGTTTACGCCCCAAAACAAGTTCTGGTTCGGTCGGCAAATTTTGAGCTAACCAGTTTGGTAAGCCTCCGTTTAATATAGATACATCTTGATGACCCATAGACTTCAACATCCACCAAACTCTGGGCGCACAATAAATCCCTTTATTGTCATAAATGACAATAACACTGTTGTTATCGATGCCTAACTTTTGAGCATGTTCAGTAAAACTGGTTTCGCTCGGCATAGTGTGAGGTAATCCTGCATCAGCATCACAAAACACACTTTCAAAATCAAAAAATATTGAGTTAGGAATATAGGCAACTGGGTTGCTTTCGGTTTTTTCTGTTACAGGGTTATCCATTTGAGAATATAAGATTAATAAGTTTGGTTGGTCGATATTATTTACTAGCCATTGGCTACTCACCATATTCGTTTTTGGCGACATTGTTTATTCCTTAATTCAGTGGAAGGTCAATAGTCATTAGCTAAGAAGCTTAAAACCACAAAAAAACGGAACATAATACAAATGTTTTAACTTAGTGATGCTTTGCACCATCATGGTGACAACAGGCAGTACAAAAGACTAGTTTCATTTGACAATATCTACTATGTTTGAAAACACATATAATTTACATAATGTTATCAATACTCTTCTGAAATTAATTAGTTGGTTACTTATTTGCACATTCAGACCCCAGCACCTATTTTTTACCTATTTGATACAAAGGTTAACAATAAAGAAATACTTTATGTAACGCACGATATACTCTAAGTTTTTTATTACATCTACGTTGCAGTTTTTGTGCAATAATTATGTGCTTAATTACATCCATCTATAGTTCAAAAACATCAACCACTCCAATCTAGTATTAGAGAATTTAAAATGCAAAATCAGACCTTATGG
>CAJQKX010000296.1 GCA_905479025.1 uncultured Paraglaciecola sp. | reverse complement strand
AATAAGTGGGGGTATAAATTAACTGCCCTGTGCGTGTATCGGCATGTATGGGAGAGAAACAATAATTCCCTACATGGTTAGGTCCACCATTATGATCAAGCAAAATATTCCAATCAGTCCAGCCCACTGTGCCCGCGTTAAAGTCTTTAATCATTGAGTGACCGTAACGTTCTGCATTCGGCCAATATTGGTAACGATCGGCTCTAAAACCTTCTACTGTGCCCTCAGTGAAAAGTAACTTTTTGGTGGGATATGACTCGTTTATCAAAGCTAGATTGTCGTGCATGGATTCGCCACCAGCCCACGTTTCATACCAGTGGAAACCAATTCCCCAGGCATATTTGGCTGCCTCAGGATCATCAAAAATGGTATTGGCTCTATTGGTGATTAAGTCGCGATTGTGGTCCCAAACAACAATCTTTTTATCACCTAACCCGGCCTTTTCCATAGTAGGGCCAAGGTGATTTTTAAGAAAGTCACGTTCTTCTTCAGCGGTGTAAATCATCGACTCCCAGCGCTGCACGGCCATAGGTTCGTTTTGTACCGTGACACCCCAAATCGGCATGCCTTCAGCTTCATACGCATGAATGAATTTTGTAAAATACTGGGCCCAAGCATCAAAATATTCGGGTAATAATTTGCCACCCTGTAACATGTTATTATTACTTTTCATAAAAGCGGGGGCACTCCAGGGACTGGCATACAGGGTTAAGCTGCCACCGGCGGCGGCTGTTGCTCTTTTAATCAGCGGGATACGTAATTTACGGTCTGGTTCGATGTTAAAAGTGGATAATTTTTTATCCCCTTCTTCAATATAGGTATGACTACCACTGCCAAAATCTGAACTATGAATAGGCGTTCGCGCTAGTGAATAGCCGATGCCTACCTCTTTATCATAATAGGCTTTTAACATTTCACTTTGTTTATCCGCCGGCAATTTCGCAAAGACTTCTGCACTGGCGTCGGTAATGGCCCCACCTATGCCTAATACTTTCTGGAAACGTTTGTTCGGGTTAACAAAAATGGATATTTCGCCCTCCGTAGCTTGTTTGCCGGGCTTAAAAGTCGACTCTTGAGTTAATGTCAGGCGTTTATTGGTATCTTTGGCTGTTGTGTAAACTTTAACGTTTTTAGGACTCAACGGAGCCGCTTGAAGAAGAGGTGTGACCAAACAAACAACCAAATGGCCTAACAACACTGGTGTTATAAGTTTTCTTCGATTCATTAGTAAATCTCTATTATATGACTTCTTGTAATATGAGACACAAACATCAAATGAGTTTAGGGAAAACCAATTCAATGTTGTGTATACAAGAAATAATCTACTGAGCGACAGCGCTGACTAATAAAATTCAGCGCTGTCTTATATGACCAAACGGTCTCGCCGTCACTCTGATGCTGTCAAAGACCAATTATCTAATACTGCACCGGCCGAACCAAGGGTTTCGCCGCCAGATCTAAAGTGCAAATAATAGGTACCCGCTTCGGTTATATCGAACCGTCCATTATTATCAGTGTCACAACCAGATGCTGTTGCAGCACCTGAATAAGCATCACTGCCACAGTCCCAAAAGTGATAGGCCTTAAGAACACGCTGGTCACCATTATATTCCTCGCCGTCAACCGGTTCAGTTAAACCAATGTATAACTCGCCCCACACATTAGTGATGTCGTCGCCATGGGTTATATCCATCTCAAACTGATAGCTACCTACCGATAACTCAACTGCAGTATAAATACCCGCTTGTTGCCATGGGTCGTTGATAGTCTCACTAAACGTTACCACTCCATCTGCAATGGCCACCATGTCAGCGCCTACAAGTGTGTCTGCATTCTGACTAACAACAGTCCAGCCTGTGTCATCCGCAAAGTTGCCGTTGCTGATAAGGTTCACTGGTTCTGGTTCTGGCTCTGGTGCTGGTTCTGGTTCTGGATTAATCTCTCTCAACGACCAGTTATCTAATACTGCACCGGCCGAACCAAGGGTTTCGCCGCCAGATCTAAAGTGCAAGTAATAGGTACCCGCTTCGGTTATATCGAACCGTCCATTGTTGTCAATGTCACAACCAGATGCTGTTGCAGCACCTGAATAAGCATCACTGCCACAGTCCCAAAAGTGATAGGCCTTAAGAACACGCTGGTCACCATTATATTCCTCGCCGTCAACCGGTTCAGTTAAACCAATGTATAACTCGCCCCACACATTAGTGATGTCGTCGCCATGGGTTATATCCATCTCAAACTGATAGCTACCTACCGATAACTCAACTGCAGTATAAATACCCGCTTGTTGCCATGGGTCGTTGATAGTCTCACTAAACGTAACCACTCCACCGGCAATGGTTACCATGTCAGCGCCGACAAGTGTGTCGGCATTCTGACTGACAACAGTCCAACCAGTAGCATCCTCAAAAGTATCGTTAGTAATTAAATTTTCACCATAAGTGGTGACACCACACTCACTAGCGTCGGCCTGATTAAACTCGAACCAATTAACATTTTGAGCCCCACCTAGTGCATCGAAACGCATAGTTTGCAAACCAGAAGTTAATTCAAATGTACTGCTAAGGCTTACCCAACTCTGCCAACCGCCAGTTGATGGTACTATTACAGTGTCAGTTAACACCCCATCAAAACTTAATGTAAAACCTTCACTGCCTGATTCACTCGCAACGCGGTAACTTGCGATATAACACCCGTTTTCAGGAAGCTCAACGCTATATTCCATCCAGTCACCGGCATCGATAAAACCAACGTTTTGGTTACCACTAACATCGGTAGTGGTTTCTAACTGAACTTCGCCTTCTGGCAGCTCAATCACAGCACTCCAATCTTCAGCTTCAACTCGCAGATCAGCCGGTACTTCTGGCATCCACTGGCAACCTTCACCAAAAGCAGTACTGCCATTGCCGCCAGACTGGATATCCATATTCATAAAGTTCATACCACCACCACTGACAACACGCAGCTTTTGAATACCTGCCTCAAGGGTGATATCAACAGTCATATCCTGCCAAGTATCCCAACCCTCTGTGTTGGGTGTCGAAACACTTCCGGTTAAATCAACACAATTAGATTCGATGCTGAGACTACCGCCTCCGCCACCGGATGCTGTGCGCAAAGTAACAATATAATTTCCCGCAGTTGCAACATCTATACTATATTCCAGCCACTCTTCATTATCGAAAAATCCAACCGAGGTATAACCTTCAGAGGCCGGTTCAACATCAACACCTTCATCAAAACGGTAAGCATCACCTTTATTTATTGCATCGTTATCGTGATAAGCGACGGCTTCACCACCAAAATCAAAATCTGCGGCCCATAAACGGCCATTGGGCGCAGCAGCATTAAATGGATGCTCTCCTGCTCCGTTAGTAGGAATTGGAGTAGCACTGTCGAAGAACGGACCTGGTGCAGGTGCAATTGGAGCTTCCAAAGGTGCAAGAGGAGCGGCAGTAAACGTGGTTACTACTCGATAGGTATTGTCACCGTTAAGTAGTGCACCATCTCCTACTGGACCAGTGAAACCTTCATCCAATCCTTCACCTGCAGGGATGCTACCAATCAAATGACCGGAGCCGGCCCAAGGGCGCAAAGCAATATCACCGCTAGGTAGTTCAAGCCACTTAAGCTTTTCATTAGTTCCAATATCATCAGCTGTGGCGGTCATTGCAATACCATAGTCGTCAACACTCAGGTATTTACCATTAGCAGCGCGTATTGCTACATAACCGTCATCACCTGCATCTACAACCACAAAAGTATCATTGCCTTCACCGTCGTAATCACTGTCACCAGCAATCACCTTGTCTGCCTCATCCAGATTAAGGAATACGTCATCCGCACGGCTGTATAGACCAATATCATCACCAAAAGGAACAATCGGCGAGCCGTTAGTCGGCCAAGTGGCATCAGCTGCTTCTGGACGCCAAACGGTACCAAACTCGTTAAGACTGTTTTTAATGTTGCCTAGATCCAAATCGTTAGCATTGAGCCACTCAAACTGCGTCCAGCCAATATTGTGAGTCTCAAATGCTTCGTTATAACCGTTTTTAGTATCTCCCGGCCAGAATTCGGTATTCATTAGCGCCGGATAGTCGGTGCTGGCCTTAAATGCGTTTATGGTGTCTTCGACTCCAGGCAGATCCCAGTATGCATGGAACGCAAATCCAGCATTATCCCAAATATCCGGGAATTGGGCTTTCAAGCCATCAGCACCGGCAATCGCTTCTGCTCCGCCGAAAAACGACATAAATGAGCCTAGTAAGATCATGCTATCGGGGGCCGCAGTACGAATGGTTTCGTACATCTGGGCTTGTTTTTCCCAATCTTCTGCAGTCCAATTTTGATTAATTAAGGATACTGGCTCGTTGTGAGCTTCATAGATTACGTGGGTTTCATCTTTATATTTAGCCCCGTAGAGATCCCAGAAAGCTAAGGTTTTTTCAATGCTATGGATGGCACCATTTTCACCATTATTGGCAATAGTGATCATTAAGTACATTTTTGCGTCACGTGTTCTTTCAACCAATAGGTCTGCTAGAGCTTCGTTGATACCGACAGGATCAGGGTTTTGTGCAGCATCACCTTCTAGATAGACATGTACGGTATTAAAGCCATAGTCATTAACAAGAGATTCTAATTGCTCTGGACTTGGCATTTTTTTGATTTGGTTTGCATCATAAGGATCACCACCATCGAAGGAAATACTCACACCGCGCAGGGGAGTATTTAAGTCTGAAAGAATGACGTTATAACCCAGTGAATTATCAATATGCGGACGCTCTCGAACCGTGATGTCGGCTAAAGTGCGATCAGGAATTTCCACCACGGGCTCGGGATCAGGAGTGGGGTCAGGTATGGGATCCGTTACAGGAACATCTGTGATAGGGGTCGCACCTTCAATAGTTGCGTTGTCGCTATCGACACCAAAACAACCGGACAATGTCAGCGCACTGGTACCCAACAGCGCTATCAATGCGAGTCTGGTAAAGTGAGAGTTTTTCGTTTTAATGCGATTAACCGGCATTAATTTTTCCTCCAAATGATTATTATAAAAGCGTCTTTGGCGCCAAGGCTCTTAATCACACTAATACTGCGCAATATGAACCCTCAGTTTCCTGTCACTGCAAATGGCATTTCCATTTGCTAATGAAATGTTAAAAAATATCGTACAACTCGTCGTCCTGATGACGTATTCGAACCTAAAAAAATCATCTTTTATTCAGTTTGAATAAAGCTAATTCAGCCGAACCCTAAGAACCTAAAGGAATTGGGCGTAGTGGGGGATTATTGAACCCGCTAGGGCGTTGCCTAAAACTAGACAATAGGGAAATTAAATCAAATATGCATTGTGGGCTTTACCAATACTCACAGGTTTAGTTGAGTACTGCTGAGTCATTGGCCATCAAACCCAACTACTACCTATGGCAAATTTTTTAGTATCGGTTAAACATTAAGAAATCAGCATGCCTGAGTACTAGCTGTAATCTAATACCTTCTAACACGATAAATTCGCATTAAAAGGTATGTATTTCTAATTAACCTCAATCCTGTTTAAGCAATGGAACTAAATGCCTGTTCCAAGATCAGATCTTTCGACCAAAAAACATCTGATTTAAACAAGGAACAGGCATGAAGAATTTAGTTGAGTTGTATTGCGATGTCG